>JAJCXU010000535.1 GCA_029263275.1 Ilumatobacter sp. | reverse complement strand
GGCGTCATCGCTCAACGTCCCGGCTGGTGGCACATCACCGAACGAGGTCATCGCGAAACTGACCGCAGGTGGCGAGGTCTGTCTGTTCACCAACGTCGAGATCGATCTGATCGTCGACGCCACCGGCTACATCGGCTGACCGGTCAGTCTGTGCCAGGCACAGACTGACCGCTGTCAGATCGTCGTAGTGGGCGGCGCCACCGCGGCGACGGCTGCGGTGAGGGCGGCCAGGGTGACGGGGCCGGCAACGCCATCGACGACCAAGCTCTGCGACTCTTGGAATCGGCGGATACCGGCGGCGGTGCCAGGGCCGTACTTCGAGTCGGCCGCGGTGGAGGGCAGGATGCCCAAGGCGATCAGGTTCTGCTGCACCTCGAGCGACCGTGGACCTTCGACCCCGACGCGCAGTGCGCCATCAGCAGGTTCGGGGGAGTAGACGAGTTCGGTGGTGGTCGGTGCCACCGTGGTGGTCGACGCTGGCACCGTGGTGGTGGGGACGGTCGTGGTGGTTGCGGTCGTGGTTGGTGCGACGGTCGTCGTGGCAGCCACGGTGGTGGTTGTTCGGGCCACAGTGCTCGGCGGGCTGGTCGTCGGAGCCGGTGCGATCGTGCTGATCGACGGTCGCGGATCGCCGCCGGGCGGTACGCCTGGTACGTCGACGCTGTCGGCAGGATCGCCACCGCACGCGGCCAACGCCAGCAGCACGACGACACCGCTCGCCACTCTTCGCATCCCACCAGCTTGCCTCACGCGACGTCGCCATGTCTCGCGCTCCGCCCACCCAGCCCGGCATCACCGTCGTTTGCGTGACGAAATTGGTTGACAGTTGCACCAAAATCGCCACGCAAACGAGGTTGGGGCGCTGGGAGTTGGGAGAATGGTCGGGTGAGTCCGGTGCCGTTCGACGAATTCATGCGCGAGGCGTTGTACGGCGAGGATGGGTTCTACACCCGCCCAGACGGCGGCCACGCTGGGCGGCGCGGTGACTTCCTCACATCGCCCGAAGTCGGGCCGCTGTTCGGTGCGGTCATCGCGAAGTATCTGGATGCGGAGTGGATCCGAATTGGACGGCCCGACACGTTCACGGTGGTCGATGCCGGTGCCGGACCGGGCACGCTGGCGCGGTCCATCATGGCGGCCGGACCCGAATGCCTCGACGCGCTCGACTACGTGGCCGTTGAAGTCTCAGGGCCGCAACGTGAACGCCACCCTGATGGCGTGACGTCTCAGGCGGTGATGCCGACTGATCTGATCGACGGTGTAATCATCGCCAACGAGTTGCTCGACAACCTTCCGTTTCGCCTCGCCGTCTTCGACAGTGGCTGGCGTGAGGCCTACGTGTCGATCGACGATGCCGGCGCACGCAGTGAGATGCTGTCCGGGCCCTTCGACCCGCCTCCGGCCCAGTTGCTGCCGAGCGCCACGCTCGGCGCCCGCGTTCCGCTGGTCGAGCAGGCCGCGAAGTTCGTCGAGGATACGCGTCAACTGCTGCGGACCGGGTCGCTGCTCGTGATCGACTACGGCGTCCCGCTCACGGCCGAGTTGGCGCTTCGGCCGTGGCGTGACTGGCTCCGCACATATCGCGGCAACGAACGCGGCGACCACTATCTCGCGGCGCCTGGCTCGCAGGACATCACCACCGACATTCCCTTCGATCAGTTGCCCGAGGCTGATGCGATGCGCACGCAGGCACAGTTCCTCCAGCGCTGGGGTATCGATGAGCTCGTCGCCGAAGGCAAACGAGTCTGGGAAGCCCAAGCGGCTCGGCCAGGTCTCGAGGCGATGAAGATGCGGAGCCGGATCAGCGAGGCCGAAGCACTGCTCGACCCAAGCGGACTCGGCAACTTCCTCGTGGCCGAATGGCGAGCGGCGCGAACAGCGGATTGAACGCGTCGCGCCGCGGTCGACCGTCGAACCCGACGGCGTGGTGTTCTACGATCGCAGGATGAGCGACGAACAGCACGACACCATCGACGCACTCAGTTCCGAGAACCGCACCTTCGCGCCGTCAGAAGACTTCAAGCGCGAGTCGCTAGTGGTCGACACATCGCTCTATGACGAAGCGAACGAGGACGACGAAGCATTCTGGGCACGCCAGGCCGGCGAGCTGGTCGAGTGGTTCGAGCCGTGGAACACCGTCCTCGACTGGCAGCTCCCGTACGCCAAGTGGTTCGAAGGAGGCACGCTCAACGTCGCTCACAACTGCCTCGATCGCCACGTCAACGCCGGCAACGGCGGCAAGGTCGCCATCCATTGGGAAGGCGAGCCCGGCGACACGCGCAAGATCACATATCAGGATCTCCTCGACGAGGTCTCGCAGTTCTCCAACGTGCTCAAGGACCTCGGCGTCCAGAAGGGCGACCGGATCAACATCTACCTGCCGATGATTCCCGAAGCCGCTGTCGCGATGCTCGCGTGCGCTCGAATCGGCGCTGCGCACAGTGTGGTGTTTGGTGGCTTCTCGAGCCAGTCGCTCAGCGATCGGATCAACGACGCCGAGGCGAAGGTACTGATCACCGCGGACGGTGGGTACCGCCGCGGCGAGGTGTTCCCGCTCAAGCCGGCTGCTGATGAGGCATGCGAGTCGACCCCAACCATCGAGCACATGGTGGTCGTCAAGCGCGGTGGAAACGACGTCACGATGCACAAAGGGCGTGACCACTGGTACCACGAGCTGATGGACGG
>JAJCXU010000534.1 GCA_029263275.1 Ilumatobacter sp. | reverse complement strand
ACACCGACTGGCGGAAACCAATCCAGCGACCGGCGTGCGTCTCGTACGACGACACGTCGTGGCGCTCGGCGCCGACACCCATCGGCAGCACGTAGTCGGCGAACCACGACGTCTCTGACCAGGTGGGCGTGAGCGCGACGTGGCAGTTGACCTTCTCGGGGTCTTTCAGTGCTTCAAGCCAGGTGAAGCCATCGGGGTTGGTCCAGATCGGGTTGTACACGCGTGAGAAGTAGGTGTCGAGTTTGCCGCGACCCTCGTTGAGGAAGTGCGGAAGGAGGATCGACATCTCGTGGTAGCTGAGCGGGAACTCTTGCGGCCAGCTCAGTTCGTTCCAGCGCGGCAGCGGAGGAGCGCCCTTGGGCTGGTGCGCAGCAAACTTGTTCCAGCCGTTGCCGGACGTGCCGCCCTCGGTGCCGACCGAGCCGGTGAGCACGTTGAGGAAGAAGAGGCAGCGAGCGACTTGCCAGCCGCCTTCGTTGCCCGCACCAGCAGCGCGCCAATTGTGGCTGGCGAACTTGGTCGGGTGTTTGCCGATGATCGTGGCGATCTCGCGGATCTGATCAGCCGAGACACCGGTGATGTATTCGGCCCGCTCGGGCGTGTACTCGCTGTAGTGATCTTTCAGCGCAGCTTCGACCGAGTCGAACGTCTGCGGCATGTCGGGATACAGCTCAGCAAGGAACGTCTCCCAGTTGACCCAGCGGCGCACGAAGTCGCGCTGCCAGTTACCGCTCTCGAGGAGCAGGTGGGCGATCGACAGGCAGAGAAATGCTTCGGTGCCGGGCCACGTCGGCAGCCAGTGATCGGCCTTCGAGCCGGTGTTACTGAGGCGTGGGTCGACGCAGATGACGGTCGCACCCTTGCCCTGGGCTTCGATGATCCGCTGTGCGTGGGGGTTGAAGTAGTGACCGGCTTCGAGGTGCGACGAAATGAGGAGAATGACTTCGGCGTTGGCGAAGTCGCTCGACGGGCGGTCGTGGCCCATCCAACTCTGGTAGCCGATGCGGGCATTGGACGAGCAGATGTTGGTGTGGCTGTTGTGGCCGTCGGTGCCCCACGCCTTGAGCACGCGGTCGGCATAGCCGTCTTCGCCGGGGCGGCCGACGTGGTACATCACCTCGTTGTGGCGGCCTTCTTCGAAGGCGGTGCGAATGCGGCCGCCGATCTCGGTGAGCGCTTGGTCCCAAGTGATGCGTTCCCACTCGCCGCTCCCGCGCTCGCCGGTCTGCTTGAGCGGGTACATGATCCGCTCGTTGTCGTAGATCTGGTTGATCGTGGCGGGGCCCTTGGCGCAGTTGCGGCCGCGGCTGGCCGGGTGCTCGGGGTTGCCTTCGATCTTGGTGATCTCACCCGTCTCGTTGTCGAAGTAGGCGAGCAGACCACATGCGGCTTCGCAGTTGAAGCACGTAGTGGGAACCAGCGTGTAGTTGCGCTCGACCTTGTCGGGCCAGGCCTTCGAGTCGAGCTCGGTCCAGTCGTGCCACTTCTCGTGCGGCGGGTACTTCTGCAGATCAGTCATGTGGGTTCTCCAGGACTCACACTTGGGGTCAGACCCCAAGTGTGATGGTCAGCTGAGTGGGACGGATTGGCCGGCGCGGATGAACGCCGTCTCGGACAGGAACATGCCGACGAGGGCGAGGACACCGCCGAGGGCGACGAGGCTGGTGTTGATCGAACTCGCGTCGCCACCGGCGACTGCGACGACCACGGCAAGGGCTGGCAAGAGCACGCCGAGGACGAAGCCGACCTGGAACCACTCTTGCTGGCCGCCCTTGGTCATGTCGTGGATTGCCATCTCGACGTGACGGCTGCCGTGGCTCTGCAGCTCGACCCAGGTGAGGAATCCGATCGCGCCGACGCCGCCGAGCAGCGCCCACCACACGGCACGGTGCGATGGGATGTCCATGAACAGATCGAGGATCGCGTAGGCCGACGAACCGGCAGTCACTGCCCGTGCGAGCAGCAGCGGGAGCAGGAGTGGCGTCTGCCAAAGATCGCGGCCCTCGCACTGTGCGAACAGGAAGGCGGTGTACCCGGCAGTGGCCGCGCCGAGGATTGCCGTGGGAATCGCCACGAACTTGATGACATCACCTGCGTCAGCGACGCCGAGCAGGAACCAGACGGCCGACAACGTGGCGAACCCTCCAAGCACATAAGCGCCCTTCACCAGCCACGAATCGAAGTTCGACTTGGTGAGCAGGTAGTAGAACCGCTTCGGCTGCTTGAGGTCACCGATCAGCAGCACACCGGTGAGGGCGAGGAACACGCCGGCCACGATCGGTGGCACGACGCCCACGGCAGCCTGCTCGTCGGCATGACCGAGCACCAACATCAGCGCAGCCATCATCATGACGCCACCGGCGATGGCCTTCGTGACCAGGTAGCCCGACACCTTGGTGTCCCACGTGGTCTTGTGCGAGGTGGTGTACGCGGTGCGGGCAACGATGCCGGGGTCGCCGTTGCCGTGCAGGTTGAGTTCGGGCGTGAGCCGATGGTTGGCCGTGGTGTCGGCCCAGATCATGCCGTCGGGCTTGATCTTGGTACGGGTCGGATCGAGCGACGCCTGGTCGGCTCCCTTGTAATAGACCTTCGGCTTCGTGTTCTGCTCCGGTGAACGGACCGCGACGTCGAGGCGGCCGATCATCTTGGTGTTCGCGTTGTTCGGGTCGTCGAAGTCGACGACCTTGATCGCCTCGGTCGGGCAGACCACGACGCACGACGGCTCGAGGTTCATCTCGATGCGGTGGTTGCAGAAGTTGCACTTGTTCGCCGTGTTCGTTTCCGGGTTGATGAACAGCGCGTCGTACGGGCAGGCGTTCATGCACGACTTGCAGCCGATGCAGTTGTCATCCTGGAAGTCGACGACGCCGTTGTCAGCCCTGAACAGCGCGTTGGTCGGACAAATCGTCATGCACGGGGCGTCTTCGCACTGGTTGCATCGCATCACCGAGAAGTGGCGGCTGGCGTTCGGGAACGAGCCGGTCTCGATGTACTTCACCCACGTGCGGTTGACGCCGAGCGGTACGTCGTGCTCGCTCTTGCACGCGATGGTGCAGGCGTGGCAGCCGATACAAGAATCACTGTCGAGCAAGAACCCCAGTCGGGTCATCGCTCCCCCATTTCCGTTGTGTAGATGGCGTGTCGTGGTGTTGTCGAGTCATGCCGTCAAACGACAGCGTGCTTCCATTGTGTCGCGCCGACGCCCGACTGGATAGACCGCTTCGGTCTTTGGGGTCAAAGGTTGAACCTATGACTACTCATAGACTCGGCATGTGCCGCTCCCGCTCGACTTTCCTGACCTCTCGGCGCTCGATCTGTTCCGCTCCGTCGTCGACACCGGCAGCGTGTCGCGAGCCGCGGAGGCGCATGGCATCGCCCAACCGTCAGCCTCGAGCCGCATCCGTACGCTCGAACGCCAACTCGGACTCCGCCTGCTCGATCGGTCGCCCACGGGGTCGCGACCAACGCCTGACGGCCAGCTCGTCGCCGACTGGGCAGCGGATTTGCTGCGCAGGGCTGACGCGCTGGCAGCGAGCGTCGCCTCGTTAAAGGCAGAACAGAGCGGGCTCTTGCGCATCGCCGCGAGCTACACGATCGCTGAATATCTCCTGCCGCCGTGGCTCGAGACATTCCTCGCCGACCGCCCCACCGACTCGGTGACGCTCGACGTCACGAACAGCCAAGCCGTACTCGACCGGCTCGACTCCGGGGCGGTCGACCTCGGCTTCGTCGAGTCACCGTCGATCCCGGTCACCATGTCCGATCACGTCGTCGCCAATGATGAATTGATCCCCGTCGTCGCCGCACGGCATCCGTGGGCGACACGGTCGACGGTCGACCTCGACGAGTTCGCAATCACGCCGCTCGTACTCCGCGAACGCGGCTCCGGCACGCGGCAAGCGCTCGAGGACGTGCTCATCGGCCTGGGATGCGACGCCCCTCGCTCTGCGCTTGATCTCGGATCGATCTCCGCCGTCCGCATCGCCGTGATCAGCGGCTCGTCGCCGACGGTCATCAGTCGACTCGCGGTGTCCGACGATCTCGCCAGCGGGCGCCTCGTCGAAGTCAACGTGCCGGGCATCCACATTGCCCGTGAACTCCGGGCAGTGTGGCTGCGACGCACCGATCCGCCGCGCCTCGCCCGCGCACTCTTGGCGACGTTGCCCTATCCGACTTCTGCTTGACGGTTAGCGACGTCGCGACCGGCCGAAGACCCGGTCGCGCAAGAAGCGAATCAACCACGGTTCTGGGTTCTGGGCAGTTCCACGCTTCATGTGGTCGTCGCAGTAGTCCTGATACGACGGGATCTTGACGCCGCAGATGCCACACACGTAGGCCTGCTTGCGAGGATTCGGGCTGCCGCTCATCCCACCGAACATGCGTTGATGATACTCCAACGCAGGTTCGCTGGTCCCTGACCGATCGGCGGACGGGTCGCTCAGATCCGCCCGAAGCTGATCGTGTCCTGCTCGACCGACGCGAAGATCTCCGACAGCACGAGTTGGCCGATGTCGACAT
>JAJCXU010000533.1 GCA_029263275.1 Ilumatobacter sp. | reverse complement strand
CGGCCGGCGCCGACGAGCTCGCTCCTGTTCGACGGAACGTCCGACGCGATCGTCTCGGTGCGTTCGCTCGCTGAGTCGGAAGATCTTGAGGTCGCTGATCGCGCCGCACTCGAAGACGTCCAACGCAGCGACCCACTGGTGAGAGCAGTCCGGTTGGGATACCTCGGGGCGGGCCTTGTCGCCGTGCTGCTTGCACTGCTGTCGGTGGTCGGGCTCGCTGTCGTCACTGCTCGACAGCGCCGACGGGACGTGTCGATACTCGGTCTCCTCGGAGCTGAGCACGGAGAGATCAGCCGGGCAGTGCGCTGGGAACTGCTCGCACCGATCATGGGGGGTGTCGTCGTCGGCACCCTCCTCGGCTGGTTCGTGACCGTCTCGTTCGACGGCCGCTTCGACTTGTCGTCGTTCGCCTCCGGCATCTCGGTCGGCATCATCGCGGACGTCACCGCGCAGCTGATCGCTGGCGGCGTCGTTGCCGCTGTGTCGCTGTTGATCACCACCGTTCTGTCCAACCGCATCGTGCGGAGCCGTGCCAACGACGTGATGCGCGTCGACGGTGCGTCATGATGTGTCCACGCCCCTCGAGGAGCAATCGATGACCGCAACACTCAGCAGCAAGCCGGCCCATGACATCGATGGCCGCATCCACTGCGAAGGATTGGTCCGGATCTACAAGACCGCAGAGATCGAGGTGCTCGCGCTGCAGGGTCTCGACTTCCACGTCGAACCGGGTGAGCTGATCACCGTTGTTGGTGCTTCGGGCTCAGGGAAGTCGACGTTGCTCAACGTCCTCGGCGGCCTCGACCAGCCGACCGCGGGAATCGCCCGAGTCGGCGGCCACGATCTCCTCGGGATGAACGCTCAACAACGCACCGCATATCGCCGGAGTGCGGTTGGTTTTGTCTGGCAGCAAACGGCCAAGAACCTGCAGCCCTATCTCGACGCCCGATCCAACGTCGAGTTTCCCTTGGCGCTCTCGGGGTTCGGACGACGTGAACGTCGCGCCCGGGCGGAGAAGATGCTCGACCTCGTCGGGCTGCTCGACCGCGTGCACCACCGGCCGGCCGAGCTGTCAGGTGGCGAGCAGCAACGTGTTGCCATCGCGGTTGCGTTGGCGAACGAGCCGCGGATCTTGCTGGCTGACGAGCCGACAGGTGAGCTCGATACCGCCACGGCGATCGAAGTGTTCGACGTACTCCGAACCGTCAATGAAGAACTCGGCGTCACCGGTGTGGTCGTCACCCACGATCCGCTCGTGTCGCAGCAGGTCGACCGCACGGTCGCGATTCGCGACGGGAGGATCAGCTCCGAGATCGTGCGTGAAGGCGCCGGACTCGACCGTGGGTCGGTGATCGCCCGGGAGTATGCGGTGCTCGATGGTGCAGGCAGGTTGCAGTTGCCGGAGCACTATGTCGAACGGCTCGAACTCAAGCGGCGCGTGCGGCTCGAATTGGAGCCCGATCACATTGGGGTCTGGCCCGAGTTCGAACATGAAACGAGCCGCTGGGAGCGGCCGGAAGAACACGGATTCGGGGATGACTCATGACCGCCGCTGCACCAGTCGTCCAGCTGCGCGGCGTCGTCAAGGACTACCGAGGCCAGCGCGACGTCGTCCATGCTCTTCGCTCGGTCGACCTGGAAGTCGCACCCGGCCAACTGCTTGCGATCCACGGCCGGTCGGGTTCCGGCAAAACAACGCTCCTCAACGTGGTCGGGGGCCTCGATCGTGCCGACAGCGGCTCCATCGAAGTCTGTGGTGTCGACGTGCAGGCGGCATCAGACGAGCAGCTCGCGGAACTTCGCCGAAGCCGGGTTTCCTTCGTCTTCCAGGCATTCGGGTTACTCCCAGTGCTCAGCGCTGCAGAGAACGTGGAAATTCCGCTCCGCCTGCAGGGGCTTGACCGGACGAGTCGGGCGTCGAGAGTGGCCGAACTTCTCGGACTGGTCGGGCTTTCCGCTCGAGCGACGCACCGGCCGAGCGAGCTGTCCGGTGGCGAACAGCAACGGGTCGCAATCGCTCGGTCATTGGCGGCGTCACCATCGCTGCTGATCGCTGACGAGCCGACCGGGCAGCTCGACACCCGAACCGGCGCCGAGATCATGGAGCTCATCCGACGCGTCGTCGTCGAGCGTGAAATCGCCGCGATCATCGCGACCCACGATGTGTCGATCATGGACATGGCGGACGCACATGTCGAGTTGAGCGACGGAGCGGTCATCTCCACACAGCGACCGGATGTGGCGTGGCGATGAGGTGTCGCCTCGCGGTGCGGGCAGACTGAGCGTTCATGGCTGACCTCAACCTCCTAGCAATCGTCGGCAGCCTGCGCACCGGTTCGGTCAACGCTGCAACCGCCCGAGCGGCCGCATCGACGGCACCCGACGGTGTCGCTGTGACGGTGTACGACGTCAGTGACGTTCCGCTGTACAACGGTGACGAGGAAGACGCCGGTCCGCCCGCTCCGGTGGTCGAACTGCATGCGGCCGTGGGAGCCCACGACGGCGTGATCCTGTTCTCACCTGAATACAACAGCTCGTTTCCGGCGGTGACGAAGAACGTCATCGACTGGCTGTCGCGGCCGCCGACGACCTGGGACGGCGTGCCCTTCACCCTGGTCGCCACCAGCCCTGGAGGTCGGGCTGGTCTCGGCGTCCGCGAACACTTCAGCGCGATCATGCCGCGCCAACCGGTCAGGCTGTTCGAGACCTACGGCATCGGTCAATACGGCGACAAGATCGACAACGGTGAGCTCACCGACGCCCAGACCGTCGCCGGGCTCGCAGCGTTCGTCGAGCGTTTCGCCGGCTTCTGCCGATCAGACGTCGGCTGAATCAGTCGACGCCCACAGTCCAATCGTTGCGGTGGCGATGATCAGCAGGAATGACAGACCAGCCATCTGGGGAATCGTCACCCGGTCGAACGCCTCAACCCACACCGCGCTGCACGGATTGTCGAACTCGCAGAAGTTGGACTTCTCTGGAAACCACTGAATCCACACGTGGTACGCAGACACGAGGAAGCCGAGCAGCGCGACCACCCGCGCATAGCGCAGCATCGTTTGATCCCGCCGGATGGCAGCCATCACCAGCAGCACCGCAAGCGGATACATCGCAATGCGCTGGTACCAACACAGCTTGCACGGAATGAAGTCCGCCATCTCTGAGAAGTAGAGGCTTCCCAGCATTGCCGACACGGCGACGGCGCCAGCGATGATCAACGCCCGTTCTCGCACCAGTGCGCGAATCGAGCTGTTGATCGCCGCGACGACGAGGCCGACGATGCCAGCGAACAGCGCGAGGGCGAAGAGTGTGGCCACAGTCGATGAGTTCATCGCAATCCATCATGGCGAGTGAGCGAGGCTGTGCAAGGGACCATTGTCCCAGCGCCGGTTCTGCGTGGCCTGGCCCGATTGCCTAGCGTTGCCCGAGCGAGCAATCGCCCGCCCGTTCTCGAGGAGCACCCCATGTCCGACGCACTGATCATCGACGCCTGCCGCACGCCCCGCGGCATCGGCAAACAAGGCAAGGGCTCGCTCGCTCATCTGCACCCGCAGCACCTGGCACGCACGGTGCTCGAGGCGATTCGTGACCGCAACGGCCTCGACACCGCTGATGTCGATGACATCATCTGGGGGACGAGCTCGCAGGTGCAGGAGCAGAGCGGCGACCTCGGCCGGATGGCGGCGCTCGATGCTGGCTACGACATCACGGCGAGTGGTGCGACGCTCGACCGCTTCTGCGGTTC
>JAJCXU010000532.1 GCA_029263275.1 Ilumatobacter sp. | reverse complement strand
ACATCTTGCAGGTCGATGGCTCGCATCTGCATCAGGTCTTCGAGACGACCCGGGCAAGCAACGATCAGCTCGGTGCCCTTGTCGAGTGCCTTGCGCTGGTTGCCATAGCCGACACCGCCGTAGACCGATGCGGCCCAGTGGCCAGCGGCCTTACAGAACGGGTTGAGCTCGGCCATGATCTGCTCGGCGAGCTCGCGGGTCGGCGCGAGTACCAGTGCCGTGGGGCGCCGCGGCTTGGCGTCCTTCAGGCCAGCGACGAGGGGAAGGCCGAAGCCGAGCGTCTTGCCCGATCCGGTCGGGGCGCGGCCGGCGACGTCGCGACCAGCCATCGCGTCGGGAATGACGGCGGCCTGGATCGGAAAGGCGTCGTACTTGCCTTGCTGGTGGAGTTGCTTCAGCATCGATGCTGGCAAGCCAAGGTCGGCAAACGGGACGGCGGGGCCGTCGGTGTCGGTCGCGCGGGATGCGTCGTCGGTCATAGTCATGGGGGGGTTCCTCGGAATTGTCGATTCTGTTCAAATACAGCGCTGGGCCGGAACAGAAGACACAATCCGAAAGCGCTCACCGGCCGGAAATTCGACCGGAGCGCAGCCCAACCTATCGGGACCTTCGCCACTCTCCCTGTGCGTTCGGACACGCCATGGCCATCAGGCCACTGCAGTGGACCGCCTTCTTCCCGAGGCGAGACGGACGATCGGCAAAGAGCGAGCGCGGCAGCGGGGCCTGCAAGAATGGGGGATGCGTCTGGGGATGAGCATCACAAGCGGCTATCCGGGGCTCGACGGAGCCGAAGCAGTGCAAGCGCTCCTCGAACGAGGCCGAGTTGCCGCCCAAGCCGGACTCGACCATCTGAGTCTGGGCGACCAGCACGCGACCGGGTCGTTCTCGTACGTCCAAAACGTCCCGGCGATCGGTCGGCTGATGGCGGACTGGCCCGCCGACAAACCGATTGGTCTGCTGCTGCTGCTTCCTCTCTGGAATCCGGTGATCGCCGCCGAACAGATCGGCACGTTGGCAGCGATGAGCGAAGCACCGTTCATCGTGCAGACGGGTATTGGGTCGGGAGCTGGCCAGTTCGACGCCCTCGGCGCCGACCTGTCGACGCGCGGGAGAATCACCGATGCATCGATCACGGCCATGAAGGCGCTGTTCGCAGGCGAGACCGTCACGTCAACCGATGTCGGCGTGCAGAGCGCGTCGATCAGCCCACGGCCGCCGCAGCCCGTGGAATGGTGGATCGGTTCGGGTGGGGCACCCGCCGCCATCGACAGAGCCGCACGCGAGGGAGACGCCTGGTACACCTCGCCCGGCCTCGACGGAGACGCCTTGGCCGCGACCGCGGACAGCTACCGATCCGCATGTGAACGACACGGGCGAACACCGCGCATCGCGCTGCGCCGCGACGTCCTCGTCGGCGACGACCACGATGCAACGGTCCGTGCGGCCCGCGCCATCATCGAGCGGGGCTACCGCGGCATGGACACTCAGATCATCGCCGGAGGTGTCGAGCACGTCGCAGAACAGATGTCGTCGTTCGCGTCGGTCGGCGTCAACGACATCGTTGCGCGAACGATCACGGTGGATCAGCCGACGGCGCTCCGCAGTATCGAGCTCCTCGCCGATGTTCGAGCCGCCATCGCCTGACCGAGTGGCGACGGGAGTCGCCAGACCGGCTGACGATCGGTCACCATGGGCAGATGGCTTCACCGCTGCACGGCATCCGTGTCCTCGACTTCACTCGCGTCCTGTCCGGTCCGCACTGCACGCGCATGTTGCACGACATGGGAGCGGACGTCGTCAAGATCGAGCCGCCAGCCGGCGACCTGACGCGGTTCTCGTCACCTCGGCGCAACGGGCTGTCGAGCTACTTCGTGCAACAGAACACCGGCAAACGAAACGTCAGCATCGACCTGGCCACACCCGACGGCGTGGCAATCGTGCTCGAGCTTGTCGAGCATGCCGACGTCCTCATCGAGAACTACCGCCCCGGTGTCATGCAGCGACTCGGCCTGAGTGCCGACGTAGTCCGGGCACGCAACCCTCGATTGATCTACGCGTCGCTCTCGGGCTACGGCCAGACTGGGCCGTGGGTCCACCGTCGCGCCTTCGCACCGGTCGTCGAAGCCGAGGCCGGGATCGTCGCGTCGCAGGGCAATGCGCGCGGGGGCGACTACGCCAAGGATCCTCACAGTCATGCCGACGTCTACACAGGCATGGAAACCGCCGCTGCGATTCTGGCGGCGCTGTATCAGCGTGAGCACACCGGCGTCGGCCAGACCCTCGACGTCTCGATGGCGGAGACGATGCTGTACGTCAACGAACATCTCCACGACGCGATGTGGCTCGACGACGTCGACCCGAACGCCATCCGCAGCTTCCGTCCGGGCGACTACATCGTGGTGGAAATCGGGAGCGGCGAGCACTTCATCGTCAGCGGCCACCCTGCCGAGCGGGGCACCTTCGACTTCTTCCTCACGGCGATGGGGCGCGAGGACCTCGCCGAGGATGACCGATTCGGCACGGTCGCGAGTCGCGTCGAGCACTACGCCGAGCTGAGCCAGATCATCGTCGACTTCGCGTCATCGGTGCCCGACGGGGCGACCTTCGAACGGATCTTCGCCGAAGCCGGCTTGGCGACGGGCCAGGTCCGTCAGCCTGGTGAACTCGCCGACACCGACTGGGCAATCGAGCGCGGCGCCACCGTCGAGATCGACGATCGCGATGGCGGCACCGTGCGAGTTCCCAATGTGCCCTGGCGCTTCTCCGGATCGCCTGACGTCGGGGTGTCGGGCATCCCCAAGTATCGCGGCGAAGACAACCGGACGCTGCTCGCCGATCTGCTCGACTACGACGACGAACGGCTCGATCAGCTCGAGTCGGACGGCGTCCTGTCGAGCCGTATGCCATCGTGACGCTGTCATTTCCTGTGCTGCCGATGAAGGCCGCGATGGGAACGTTGCCGCCATCGGACGACGGATGGGCGTACGAGATCAAGTGGGATGGCTACCGGACGCTCGTCTTCGTCGACGGCGACGAGGTTCGGCTGCAAAGCACGTCGGGCAAGGACGTCACGCAACGCTGGCCTGAGTTCTCCGGACTTGCCGCCTCCGTCAACGCGAGCACCGCGATTCTCGATGCGGAACTGGTCGTGTTCGATGATGACGGTCGACCGAACTTCGGGCTGGTGCAGCAGAGCGGCATCGGCACCGATCGAGAGGCGGTGCTGCACGTCTTCGACGTCTTGTCGGTGGACGGCACGGACACGATTGGGCTTCCCTACATCGATCGCCGTCGGCTCCTCGATGCATTGGTCGAGCCCGCCGACAACTGGTTGATCCCCGCACATCGAATCGGCGACGGCGCGGCGCTCCTCGAAGCCACGGCCGCCCAACAGATGGAGGGAGTGATCGCCAAACGCATCGACTCCCTGTATCGCCCAGGCACACGGGCCAACGACTGGGTGAAGGTCAAGAACCGGACGATGGTCGAGCTGACAATCGGCGGCTACACCGAGGGCGCCGGAAACCGGGCCGGCACGTTCGGAGCACTCCTGCTCGGCCAACGCGATGGCGACGATCTCGTGTTTGCCGGCGGCGTCGGCACCGGGTTCACTCAGGCCACCTTGGAGTCGATCGCAGCGGAACTCCGTTCGATCGAAACGGACGACTGCCCGTTCACCACGCTGCCACCTGCCAAACACCGCCGGGGCGCGCACTGGGTCGCACCCGAACTCACCGCCGTCGTCGAGATCGCCGAGTTCACCAACGAGGGCCTGGTCCGCCACGCCAGCTTCATCGGCCTGCGCGATCTGACAGGCTGAGGTCGATGCCGATCGACCGCAGCGCTGCTGAAGCACTCGACGCCAACGACGCACTCGCGCGCTGGCGCGACGAGTTCCTGATTCCTGATCCCGACCTGATCTACCTCGACGGCAACTCGCTCGGTCGGACGCCCAAGCGGACGGTGGCCGCACTCGAGGACGCCGTGCAGCGGCAATGGGCCGGCGACTTGATCTCGTCATGGTGGGAAAACGACTGGCTGGATCTGCCTCTCGCCGTCGGCAACTTGCTCGCTCCCCTGATCGGCATGCAGCCAGGCGAGGTCGCCGTCCACGACTCGACGACCGTCGGCATCTTCCAGTTGATCAACGTGGCGCTCGACCTCTCCCCTGATCGCGTCACCGCGCCGGTGATCGCGTTCGAACCCAGCGAATTCCCGACCGACCGCTACGCCGCCGAAGGTGTCGCTCGCCTGCGCGGAGGCTCGGTTCGCCGCGGGCTCGACGACCTCACCGGCGTGGATGTGATCATCCGATCGATGGTCGACTACCGGACCGCCGAAATCGCTGACGCCGCAGCCGAGACCGAACGGGCACGATCAGCTGGCGCGGTCACCGTGTGGGACCTCTCCCATGCGGTCGGAGTGCTCGACCTGGACCTGCCAGCACTCGGCGTCGAACTCGCCGTCGGGTGCACTTACAAGTTCCTGAATGGAGGCCCGGGCGCTCCGGCCTTCACCGCCATTGCATCGCACCTTCATGCTGGGGTGGAGCAACCGATCTGGGGATGGTTCGGACAGACCGACCAGTTCGCGATGGACAACCCGTTCACGGCACGCGAGGGGATCGGCCGCATGCTCCACGGCACGCCCGGCGTCCTGGGCCTCGTCGGCGCCCGCGCAGGGATTTCACTCAGCGCGGAGGCGGGCATCGGTGCGATCGCGGCCAAGGCCCGGGCGCTGACCGGCTTCGGCCTCGAGCTCGCCGACCAACTCGGTCTCGCGACCAATACGCCACGCGTCGCCGAGCGCCGCGGCGGCCACGTCTCGATCCTCCACCCCGACGCGACACGACTCCAGCAGACACTTGCCGACCGCAAGGTCATCGTCGACAAACGAGACCCTGACGTCTTGCGGCTTGGCATGTCACCGCTCACCACACGTTTCACCGACGTCTTCGACGCACTCGCCCTCCTCGCCGACCTCCGGTGAGAGGTGAGACCGCCTGCCCCGCCCAGATCTCATCGCAACGCCGGTTCACCTCCCTGCGGTGAGCGGTGAGATCACACGCGCCTCCCAGATCTCACCACAGGCGCGGTTGCACCGGACGTCAGCGGCGGCAGACTGGACGCATGAGTGTCGTCAAGATCAACGCCATCAGCATCCCCGAGGGCATGGGCCCACAGCTCGAAGGGCGATTCGCCGGCCGCGCCAAGATGGTCGAGCAGTTCGACGGGTTCGAAGACTTTCAGCTGCTCCGTCCGACCGAAGGTG
>JAJCXU010000531.1 GCA_029263275.1 Ilumatobacter sp. | reverse complement strand
CGCCGAGGCCGCCTGGTTCGCGGCGCGTCCGGTGAGCTGACCACGTCCTCCATCCGCCCGCCGCAACCTGTTTGTTTCAGACAAATGGGCCATGAGCCTCAGGATCGTCCAAACTGTTGACGATGGCGACGGGACTGCGATTCGAGCCGACGATGGCGCGGCCCGACCGGGCCGTTCAACGGCCTCGGCTGACGCAACAGTTCGCGGACCGTTTTGACCATCGGGTGATGACCGTGGTCGGCGCAGCGGGCTTTGGAAAGTCGACCGCGCTGGCACTCGCGGCCGCTGAGAATCGCCTGCAGCCCGCCGGACGCGACGTGTGGCTGAGCGCCACCCCCGACGACGACGATCCGTATCACCTGCTCGTCGGCCTTGCTCAAGCCCTCGATGCCGACCCCCAAGGCACAACCGACGACATCGTGGCCCAGATCATCGACACGGTCTGGGCAGAGGCCCCGAACGAAGTCGCCTTGATCATCGACGACGCCCATCACCTGGCATCGGACGCTCCCCGTTCATTGCTGATGCGGTTGATCGACGAACTTCCTGCGAACTGCCACCTCGTGCTGTCGTCACGAGTCGCGCTCGATCTTCGCCTGGCACGCTTGCGCGCACTCGGCCAGGTCGTCCACATCGGCGAAAGTGACTTGAACCTCGACGACGACGAATTGGCCGACCTCCGCGAGCGTCGACGAGCCGACGCACAGCCCAAGGCGTCCACCCGCACCCAAGGCGGCCGCGACGAGGCCAGCGATCTCCCACGCCACGCTGCCACGGCCGACCTGCAGTTGGCCGCAGGGTCCAGTGCGAGCATCGAATTCCTCTGGGAAGAGATCTTGGGTTCGCTCGATGAGGATCGGCTCGCCGACCTCAAACGATGTGCCATTCCCGACGCCCTCGACGACGAACTCGTTGCCAAACTCACCGACGAACGCTTCGACGTCGCAACGCTGGTCCATGGCCTTCCGCTGGTCGACGAACGCGGCGACGGCGTCGTCCGGCTGCACGCGCTGCTCCGCGATGCACTCATCTCGCGCTTGAGCCGAGCGGAGCACATGAAGGCCCAGATGTTGGCCGGTGATGCCGAGCGCACACGTGAACGACATGACGTCGCGATTCGCCACTACCTCGCGGCCGGCGACGAGAGTTCGGTCACCGCGCAGGCCCGAGAATTCGTGCTCATGCCGATCCTCAAGCAGCCGAAGGATGCGGTGGTCAGCGTGCACAACACCATGCACCAGATCGCGCCTGATGCAGCGGTCACCGCTGCGCTCGACGCATCTGGCTTCTACGTGCACCGCGAGATCGACGGGACCTCCGGATTCGAACGGTGCGCCCGATTGGCTCGAGAGCGCGGCGATCGTGACCTCGAGGCATGGGCGCTGCACCGTCTCCTGCAGATCACGTTGATGTGGCTCGACAACGAGCCGCCCGGCCTGCTCGACCGGCTCCGCGAACTGGGCACGGAAGGCAGCTTCGCTCCCGCCGCGTTCGCTCATGCAGAGTCGACCATCGCACAGCACCATGGAGATGTGGAGACGGCGCTCGCCGCGCTCGATGGATATCGCCATCTCGACGCCTCGACCGAGATCGTGATGCGAGCGGAACGACTGTGCGATCTGGGCCGGCCAGAACTGGTCGGCGCCGGACTCAGCCCCGACGACCTCGCCGATCTCCCGCCCGGTGCCGAGATCTACATCTCGTTCGCAATGTGGCTCCGCGGGGAGGCACTCCCCGAACTGGCCGAAGCCATCGTGGGCGACATGATTCCCTCGGTCACCCGCCGCGGCTACAACCAAGCGACGATGTCGATCCTGGCTGTCGGCACCTCGATCGCCTTGGCCGCTGGGCAGTACGACGTTGCCCGCCGTCGAGCCGAACACGCGACCGAGATGACCGACCTTGACTACGGCGCGCTCATCGCACTCATGGCCCGCGTCGCCGCGGCATCGGTTGCAGCATGCACCGATTCCGACGAAGCGGCCGCTCACCTGCTCGCCGTCGAGCAGGGCGGCGTCGAGATCGCTGCATGGCCAGCCCGCGCTCACCTCCTCGCACTGCCCCTCGTCTACCTCGTCCGGCCAGACGCCCGCCCTGCACTCGACCAGTGCGATCTCGGGCCGGCACTCACCATTGCCGTACGCGCCGGACAAGCGTTGGTGGCGCTTCGCGAGGCAACGACCAGCGACGAGTCCGTCGCAGCGCGAGCGTTGGCAGCACGACTGCCGTGGAACAACGAGCCGATCCTCCGAGTCCACGTGCTTCCACACCATCTCACCGAACTCGCGTGTGCTGCCACCGCCGCTGGCTCAGCAGCTGCACGCGATCTGCTCGGTCGCATCCCAATGAAGCGCGAATGCCTTCGGCGCGTCGTCGACCACGCCGACCCGGCGGTGGCCAATCTGGCCGCAGCGGAACTGGGCGCCTTCCCCGAGACCCCATCGTTCCGCCTCGACACCAACGTGCTCGGCAGCACCACCCTGCTCCGCGATGGCGCGGTCGTCGACGACGCCGATTGGGTGCGCCGCGCCCGCGTCCGCGAGCTCTGGGCGTTGTTGCTCGAACGGCGGCGGCTGCACCGGCTCGAAGTGCTCGACACGATGTGGCCTGACCACACGGACGAAGCCAAGGCCGCCTCGAATCTGCGGTCGACGCTGTCGACCCTGCAACGCGTCCTCGAACCCGACCGCGACGCCGACACGCCACCGTTCTTCGTCAGCGCCGACCGCGAGCACCTCGTGGTCGCCGACAGTGTCACCAGCTCGGCCGACGTCTTCGACCAGCTCATCTCTGACGCACAGGCCGACGAACAGTCGGGGCTCCCCGGTCGAGCGCT
>JAJCXU010000530.1 GCA_029263275.1 Ilumatobacter sp. | reverse complement strand
AATCAGCTTGAGGCGGCCTTGGTCGAAGGTCAGCCCTGCCTTGCCGGCAACCAGCTCTCGGATGCCGTCGCCGAGCATCGCCGCACGCCACCCGTGGGCAAGCCGTGCATCGTCGTCACCACGGAGGAACGCGACGATGTCCGCTCGGGTCCCCAGCAGCACGGTGTCGATCTTTTCGTCACGGGCGAGCTGACTGACCCATGCCGACACCAAAGTGACTGCCGGTCGGAGGTTTCGATCGAGATCATCGGGTGACTTCGGAGCATCCGGCGGCTCGTTGCCCTTGCCGTCCTGCACCGCCTGGAGGAGCTCGTCGGCAATACCGCCGCGTGAATGGCGATCATCGATGCCACGCGCCTGCGTGAGCTCTTTCAGCGTTGATGGGCTGCGTTGTGACACGCCGAGGATCGCCAAGTCCGGCAAGACCTGCCGGACCGGGATGTCGACGCGCATCGCGCGACGCTCGCGCCATGCGGCAACCGACTGCGCGACCGCACGGGCGCCGGGGCGCAGCGATCGGCTGTCTTTCAGCCTGAGCCAGGCGTCTTCGGGATTGGCGCCGCTGACGGGGCGGGTGCGCAACTCTTCGCAGGCGTCTTCGGACCACTGCCTGCGACCTGCGCCATCGAGTTTGGCGAGCAGCAGATCATGCACTTCGAGCAAGAACTCGACGTCGATGGCAGCGTACTGACACTGATTCTCGGACAACGGACGGCGCAACCAGTCGGTGAGCCGGTCTCCCTTGGCGGGCGTGATGTTGATCTCACCCTGCAGCAATGCAACGAGCGATGGCGTTCCATACCCAACAAATCCGGCAGCGAGTTGTGTGTCGAACATGCGGTTGGGAACGCTGCCAACGGCATGGGTGAGCACATCGAGGTCTTGCTGGGCCGCGTGGATGACGCACAGCGATTCGGTGGCGAACAGTCGGCCAAAGCCCGAGATGTCGACGGCGAGGGGGTCGATGAGGGCGAGTTCTTGGATGCCGTCGCGGCCATCGGGCTGCCATGCGACCTGAATCAGCGCCAGCTTCGGAAAGTAGGTCCGCTCACGATGGAACTCGGTGTCGAGGGCGTAGCGCTCGACGGCGAGCAACTCGGTCAGGACATCGTCGAAGTGGTCCTGGGTGTCGACCCACTGATAGCCGATCTCGGCCGGGGCGTTCGTACGATCTTTGCGGACTCCGGAACGTGCCATGTCAGTGTCCCGAGACGGTGTCGTGGCCGCCAGCAGACCAGGCGATCATCCCGCCGGCGACGTTGACGACGTTCTTGCCCTGCGCTGCGGTGTACTCACACGCTCGAAAACTTCGACCGCCGGCTTTGCAGATCACGTACGTCGGGAGGGCGGCGCCATCGGCACCAAACGCGTCGAGTTGATCTGGCACCGTGCCCAGTGGGACATGGACGGCCGACGGGACACGGCTGTCGATCCACTCGTCGTTCTCGCGCACGTCGATGATCCGCACGTCGCCGAGCCCGGCCAGTTCGTCCACCGTGATTTCAGGAATTGTCACGTCGCGACCCTACTGGCCCGCCTCGTCGGAACCCGGAACATCGAGCGGGCGGTTGACGTTGGTCAGCACCTCAGCCTCGACGCGAACCAATTGCGTATCGAGCTGGCCGAGGACCCGGTGGACCGCACGTTCACCAGCGGCGAAGAGTGCGTCGAGCGTGCCGAGCGAGGCTCGGTTCCACACGACCAACCCTGGTTCGACCCAATCGGTCTGGGCGACCGTTGCCGCTCGTTCCGGCTCGGCGCGAGCGACGCGCAGCATTTCCGCCACGGTCGCGGCGTCGAGCAGCGGGAGGTCGCAGGCCGCGACCAGCACCTGTGACGCTGCTGCGAAGTGGCGCAGCGCAGTGATCACGCCGCCAAGCGGACCCTCTCCCGGGGCGTCGTCGGTGACGACCGGCAACCCCAGCGAGGCCAGCTCGGAGGACGAGCCCCCGACGAGGGCGATGTCTCCGCACCCACCGGCCCGAAGAGCGTGTGCGACTCGTTGCACCATGGGCACGCCATCCACCTCGATCAGCGCCTTGGTCCGCCCCATCCTGCGGCTCTCGCCACCTGCAAGAATCGCTCCGGCGATGGGCTCCATCTCGACGGTCAGTCCGCGGGGATGCCGGTCGGGTCGAGTTGCAGTAGGAACATCGTGATCCGCTCCGCCTCGTCGGTTTCGCCGATCTCGGCAGCCATCGCACCGAGGCCACGGAGTGCTCGGAGGAATCCGTGATTGGTGGGCTCGGCCCAGCGCACGTAGCCACTCCCCCGCCAACCGTTGGCGCGCAGCGTGTCGAGTCCTCGGTGATACCCGACGCGGTAGGCCGCGTACCGTTCGATCGTGTCGCGACCGAGGTCGCCGAGCTCAGCCCAGCCCGCAAGGAATCGGGGCGACGCCGCGACGACAGCGGCAACCGCGGCTCGTCGTTCGCCCTCAGGAAGCGCCAACGCCGCAGCGAGTCTCTCCGCATCGACGTGGTCGGGTGCAGGAAGCACGGTGGTCGGGAGTCCCGATGACAGGTTGATCGGCTGGTCACTCATCGCTGTCGAGCGTACTGAGCACCGCGTCGACCCACCATTAGGCTCGCCTCGTGCTTGCTCTCACGCTCGATGCCGCCAAGAACATCGCCGTTGCGGTGGTGATCGTGTTCCTCGCTGCCTCCATCGCAGCCGCGTGGATCATGAAGACCATCGTGCAGAAGGTGGCGACAGCCTTCGTGCTACTCCTCCTCGCCTTCGCGGTCTACAGCCAGCGCACCTCGCTGCAGGACTGTGCCGACAAGGTCAAGGGCAACTTCGCTCGTGAAGGAACGAGCGTCACGGTGACCGACACCGAGTGCTCGTTCTTCGGCACGTCGGTCACCATCAAGGATCCGCGCACGGAGTGACCGAGCGTCCGATTCCGACGGCGACACTTGCCAGGCTGACCGCAGCGAAGGCGGTGGCCAACACGGCACTGCGCTGGATTCCACCATTCCTTCCCACACTCGAGCGCGCCTTCGGCGTCTCGACCACTCAGCTGACCACCGTGTTGGGCCTCGGCGAGACCGCAGGACTCTCCACGGTGATCGTCGGCAAACATCTCGATCGGGGGCACGAGCGCCTGGTCATGGTCGGTGGGCTGTCAGCAATTTCGGTGTCGTCGATCATCGCGCTCGGCGGATCGATCTGGACGTTTGCGGCAGCATTCGTCCTACTCATCCTTGGCGTTGCCAACTTCACCGTCGGCGGGCATGCCTGGATCAGCCATCGCATCGACTACCGCTGGCGGGCACGCTCGATCGGGTTGTTCGAGACGTCGTGGGCACTCGCTCTGCTCGTCGGTGGCCCGATCATTGCCGTACTGATCAATGTCTTCGGCTGGCGCGGCCCCTTCGTCTTTCTCGCCGTCGCCTGCGCTCTCGCCGCGATTGGCGTCGCTGCTACGTTGCCCGCAGCGCCTCCTCGCCAACCCAACGAGACCGGAGATGCGCCGCGTCAGC
>JAJCXU010000529.1 GCA_029263275.1 Ilumatobacter sp. | reverse complement strand
CCCACAACAACCACAGGATGATGAACAGCATCCACGGCGAACACGAGTTCAGCGGCGATGGCTTCTGGCGGCACGGACACGTCGGCACACAGTCGCAAGCCCCCGCAACGCACGCTGCCGGTGATGTGGTGCACCCGCAGTCCCGTGGTCCGGTACACACCGTGCACCCGACCTTCTGTTCTGTTTCCTCGCCCATCGCCCCTCCTCGAACCCCGTGCTCGCTTCAACCGTAGCCATGTGCGCGAGTGGAGGCCGACGAGATGTGGGGCCAGCGGACTCAGGGGCGCACGATGGCGCTGAGCATTGCCTGAAACTTGGCCTGGGTCTCGGCGAGTTCTGCGAGCGGCTCGCTGTCGGCAACGATGCCTCCACCAGCGACGAGACGGGCGCTCAATCGATCATCGCTGAACTCAGCGCATCGGATGGCGACTGCCCACGTGCCGTCGCCGCTCGCGTCAACCCAGCCGACCGCACCTCCGTAGCGTCCGCGTTCGAATCCCTCGACGGCGGCGATGAGTTCGAGTGCCTCGCGCCGCGGATGTCCGCCGAGCGCCGGAGTCGGCGACAGTGCTCGAACCAGCTCGATCACCGAAGGTCCCGGCTGGCTGAGCATGCCTTCCATCCTGGTTCCGAGATGTTGCACGTTGGCCACGCTGACGATCGACGGCTCGGGCTCCCAATCGAGATAGCTGGCCCAGGGGAGGAGCGTGTCGTGCACGACGTCGATGACGATGCGATGCTCGATCTGGTTCTTCTTGCTTGCTTGGAGTTCGGCTGCGAGCGCCCGGTCGTTGGCGGCGTCGCCGGTTCGGCGTGTGGTGCCGGCCAGCGGATGTGACCGGACGACGGCACCGGAGACTTCGACCAAGAGTTCGGGTGACGCGCCAACGAAGCCGTCGATCGAATAGCGGTAGCTCGACCCGAACGAACCCTTCAGTCGTTGGAGCACGGCGTGCACGTCCATCGGGACATCGGCAGTGACCGTGATCGGCCGAGCGATCACCGCCTTGGTCAACTCACCTGCGCGTACGGCGTCTCGCGCCGAGGCCACCGCATCGAGGTACACCTCGGTGGGGCTCGTGCTCCCGAGCGTGTAGTTCGTCGCGACAGGAACGGGGTCAGGCATCGCAGCGAGTTCCGCGACGGGATCGACGTCGTCGATCCACGTGACCCACTGCGTACCGTCGCCGCGTTTGGCAACGGTGATCGTCGGAATGACCAGTTCACCGTCCGTGCCCGGCGAGAACGGAACCGAGCCGAGCGCAAGCGGGGTCACCCCGTCGACGGTGCTGTCGTGCTCGATGGTCGCCAGCACGTCGACCGCTTCGTCGACACCGACTCGTCGGGCGACGCCTCGGCCAGCCACGCCGACGCCGTCACGCACGAAGAGGTACCCGTCGCCAGCCGCGACGCTGTTCAGATCGGGAGCGACGTCGACCACTTCGTCGAGGCGGCGCGTGGTGGCACGCATGTCTGGGGTCAGCTCCGCGTGCCGACCATCAACTGGGTCAACCCGCCCGACAACTGGTCGTGGGTCGCATCATCAAACCCTGCAGCGGCGAGTGCTTCGAGCATCACCGCTGGTTCGGGGAGGTAGGCCACACTCTTCGGCAAGTATGCGTAGGCAGGTCCGTCGGAGAGTGCGGCGCCGATCTTGGGCACGATCTTTCCGAAGTAGATGCCGTTGCCCCACCGAATCACGCGGTTCTTGGGAACGCTGACGTCGAGCAGCGCAATGCGCCCACCCGGACGCACCACCCGCCCGAGTTCAGCGAAGAACGTCGGAAGATCGGCAAGGTTGCGCAGTGCGAACCCGCACATGACCCCATCGACGGATGCATCGGGAACCGGGAGACGCAGGATGTCGGTCTGGACGCGAGGGCTTCCCGATCGGTCCGCCGACAACATCCCGAAGCTCAAATCCATCGAGATGGGATGCATCCCGGCCTTCGTCAGATCGATGCACAGGTCACCGGTTCCGCTTGCCAGATCGAGCACCGTGCTGCGGCCAGGGAGCGCCAGGTCACGGACCGCTCGCTTTCTCCATCGGACATCGAGCCGAAAGGAGATGATCCGGTTGAGACGGTCGTACTTCGGCGCGATGGCGTCGAACATGTCACGGACGGCGGCGACCTTCTCGTCGCCCTCGGGGAGCTGATCGGTGTCCCAGGATCGTGTGGTGTTCACACCAACGAGGCTACGGCGGGGCTCAACCGGATGCAGTGCCCGGCTCGCCGAGGTCCGGCTCGCTGATGTGGCCACTGACCTGATTGTCGAGTTGCTCGACCTCAGCGCGGGCCTGGGCGAGTGCTTGCAGTTTGATGTCAGCTTCGGACACGACCTGCTCGAGCAGCTGCTTCGATTGGCCGACGGTGGTGCTCGTGATGAGGGTGGAAACCGCATCTTCGAGTGCGACAACGTGGGGCTCGAGCGCGGTGACGGCGGCCGCCCGGTGACTCACCGGCAGGCCACCCGCGGCGACGAGACGCTCGTCGATGGCCAGCGCCTCGGACTCGATCCGTTTGGTTTGCGCAGACAGACCGAGTTCGACCAGGCGCGGGTTGTTGCGTGCAGCACGAACCGTTTCGCCCAACCGACGGTGGAGCTTCGCCTCGGGACTGTGCGCCCCGGCCCATGACGCGGGCGCCGCCGACTTGATGCCGGGTACGACCTGGTTGGCATCCGCGAAGTCCTTCTTCGAGCGGACGGTGAGCGCGACGCCGAAGGCGACGATGGAGCCGACCGCAGCGACGAGCAACAGCGTGACGAGCATTAGCCGCCACCTCCCGCGGACACTGCGACCGCAATGAGCGCGATCACCAGCAGCGCAACGACGACCGCGGTGATGATCTTGACCTTGCTGTACGGGCGGGCGCCGTGGACTTCGCCGGTGACGCCGTTGATGTACACCTGGAACGGCTTCTGCTCGTAGATCACCGTGAGCAGCCAGATCGGTAGCAAGAGGTGTTTGTAGGTCATCTTGAGCCAGTTGATGTCCATCGACTGGATGTCTTGCTGGTCGCCACCGATGTCTTGCCGTACCGTCTGGCGAATCACCGATTCCATCTGTGTGGTGGCCTCGGGCAGGCATTCTTCGACGTCGTTGTCGTACGTGCGTCGAAGGTGGCCAGCGGCGTATTCCGCGGAGTATGGCTTGGCTGACTCGGTTGGCCACGGTTCGAGCTTGGCGATGCGCTTGCGATCGAATCCCTCGTTGGCGAACACCGTGATGTCGT
>JAJCXU010000528.1 GCA_029263275.1 Ilumatobacter sp. | reverse complement strand
GGCTTCGTCATGCTTGGCATCTCCACGCTCACCACGTTCGGCATCAACGCTGCGCTGTTCGGCATGGTGGCCCACGGCCTGATCACCGGGATGCTCTTCTTCGTCGCCGGTTCGGTCAAGCATCGTTTCCACACCCTCGAGATCAGTCGCCTCGGCGGCATGCTCCTTCAGATGCCGAAGATGGGCTGGATCCTCGGCTTCGCGTCGATGGCTTCGCTCGGCCTGCCCGGCCTCGCTGGCTTCTGGGGCGAGTTCCCCGCAATCCTCTCGGCCTACAGCCCCGGCTTCGGATTGAGCGAGCCGCTCTTCCGCACGCTGATGGTCATCGCTGCGATTGGCACTGTGCTCGCTGCCGCATATCTCCTGTGGCTCTACCAGCGCACCGCATTTGGTGAGCCGGGCGCAGAGTTCAAGGGCCACTCCACCGTCGAGATGAACGCCGCCCACGGTGCTGACTCTCACGGCGTTGCCCACAGCTTGAGCTCGGCAGCAAACGAGCACGGCGACGACCACGAAGAGATCAAGGACGTCCAGCTCACGGAATGGATTGCGTGGACACCGTTCCTCGCCGCCATCGTCGTGTTCGGTGTCTACCCGCAGCTGATGTTCAAGGTGTTGGACCCGGCCGTGCAGGCCATGGTGGAAACCCTCGGGAAGTCACTGGGCTGATGCTCGCTGCTCTATTCGCTCAAGCGACTGACTGGGTCGCGCCAACGATTGATTGGCATGCCATCGCGCCCGAGCTCGTGCTCGTCGTCGGCATCAACATCGTCCTGCTCATCGACCTCAACATTTCTGAGGCGAAGAAGTGGATGATGGCCACGCTCACCGGCTTCGTGATGCTGGGTGCACTTATCCCGGTCGTCACGCTCTTCGTCATCGGCGACGAGTCGCGCTCGATGTTCGACGGTCGATACGTCATCGACGAGTACGCACTCGTCATGAAGGCGTTCTTCCTGCTGGTCGCCTACGTCGTGATCCTGATGAGCCAAACCGAACTCGAAGACGGTGGCTACTACCAGGGAGAGTTCTACGTCTTGATGCTGTGTTCCGTGCTCGGCATGGTGATGATGACCTCGTCTCGCGACCTCATCAGCATCTTCGTCGCACTCGAACTGCTGTCGATCCCGGCCTACATGATGGCGGCGTGGCGCAAGCGCGACGTCCGGTCGAACGAGGCGGGCGTCAAGTACTACCTGCTTGGTGTGTTCGCCTCCGCGATCATGCTCTACGGCATGAGCCTTCTGTTCGGCTCGACCAATTCGACGCTGCTCACCGACATCGGTGCATCGCTCACCGACGGCAATCTGAACGGCATCGAAGTCGTCGGCATCGTCTTCGTCATCAGCGGCTTCGCCTTCAAGATCTCCGCCGTGCCGTTCCACACGTGGGCGCCAGACACATACGAAGGTGCGCCGACACCGGTCACCGCGTTCTTGTCGGTCGCCTCGAAGGCAGCGGGCTTCGTCGCACTGGTGACGATCATCTATCTCGCCTTCCCGAACGCCACCGACGTCTACCAGCCCTACATCTGGGTGCTGGCAGCACTCACGATGACCATCGGCAACGTGTTGGCCCTCCGCCAGACCAACATCGTTCGCATGCTGGCGTACTCCTCGGTCAGCCAAGGCGGTTTCATCCTGATGCCGTTGGCATTCGCGGGTGAAGTCGAGGCTGCTGGTTCAGCGCTCAACGCGGTGGTCGTCTACCTGCTCGTCTATGGCTTCATGAACCTCGGTGCGTTCGCCATCGTCATCGCCGTGAGCCGCAAGACCCGCAGCGGCGAGATCTCGAGCTTCGGTGGCCTGTTCGGGTACGCACCAGGGCTCGCTGTGCTCGCCACGATGTTCTTCGCGTCGCTCGCCGGCATCCCGCCGCTCGGTGGCTGGTTCGCCAAGTTCAACGCCTTCAAAGCCGTGCTCGACGCCCAGAACAATTGGGCATACGTGCTCGCCTCGATTGCTGCGGTCAACACCGTGATCTCGGCGGCGTACTACATGAAGGTGCTCCGCACCATTTGGATGGACGACGCACCCGACGGCGACACCACGCCGATCGTCACGCCCAGCCCGATCATGGCGGCGCTCACGCTCACCGTCATCGGCACGCTCGCCGTCGGTGTGTACCCACGGCTGGTTGCCGGCTTCGGCGAGCTGCACGACCTCACCGGCGCCATTCTCCCCTGACGGACTGAATCACAAGTTCCCGAGCCGCCGGACGGCGGATTGGACGCAGCCTTTACCGGCGCGCGCCGGTGTGGTCTGATGGTCTGACGACTACCCAGGGGAGCCTGCCATGACACACCTCGACGATCGTTTTGCAGCACTTGAAGCGACATTGACATCGCAGCAGGCAGCCCTGGAGGCGCAGCAGGCAGAGATCGCTTTGCTCAGAGATCAGCTCGCGCCAACGGCTCACGAGTCCGACGAGGCGGTGGAACCAACAGCGGCGACCCACGGGTCGGGCCGCTCGACACCGAGGTCGCGCCGCATGCTCCTGAAGAGTGGCGCCGCCGCTGGGGCTGCAGTTGCAGCCGCCACGCTTGCACCTCGGTCGGTGGCTGCCGCCGATGGTGCCAACATGCTGATCGGGCGACGGAACGAGTCGGACAGTGGGAACACGTTCCTGATCGGCTCGGGGATAGGTCAGTACTCAGACCAAAACGTCTTGACCGTGAGCGACCAGAGTGCCACCAGTGCGTTCCCGGCCGCAATCGGTGCGTATGGACAGGACGACCGAGTGAACAACGGCCTCTATGCGTTCACAGGCGGTCGAAACGACGCTGACACGAATACGGGGTATGCCATCGTCGCCACCAGCCAAGGGGGACGGTCAAATCTGCTCCTCGTTCCTTCCTCGGGCAATCCCCACTCCGACACCTTCGCTCATCGGCGTGGTGCCGTTCGATCTGACACCAGTGGCAACCTGTGGTTCTGCACCGATAGCGGCACGCCCGGCGTCTGGCGCCGTCTCGCCGGACCGAAGTCGGCCGGCGCGGTGCACGCCATCACACCCGCTCGTGTCTACGACTCACGCTTCGTCGATGGTGCACTGGGGGGCGGTTCCAATCGGCAGATCTTCGCCGGGAACGCCATTGACGTGGTCAGCGGTGACGTCACAATGTTCAACGTCGTGCCTTCGGGGGCGACAGCGGTGTTCTTCACCGTGACGATCACGGGAACGGTTGGCGAGGGCTTTGCTCTCGTCGCCCCAGGGAGTGCGACCTCGGTCACGGGGTCAAGCATCAACTGGACGAGCGCCGGACAGACCGCAGCCAACGGCAGCTTCTCGACGCTTGATGACTCTCGAAACCTCCGGGTCTTCGCCGGTGGAGGCTCGACAGAGTTCATCATCGACATCACGGGCTATACGGCCTGAGCCGTCACGCCTCGAGGTCACTCAAGTTCACGGTCGAATCGGACCGGTCTATCGATGCCACCGGCCATATGGGCTGACGCAACGCCCCTGCTCAACGTACACGTTCGTGTTGCGGTCGGCTGATTCACGCGCGTTTGACGGACGTCGTGGAGAGTTGCTCGCATGCATCTTCTCGGGCAACAGCTCAGCTCCGTTCGGGCGCTTGTCGTCGGCGGCTTGGTCGCCAGCACGCTGACCATTGGCGTCAGTGCGACGTCGTCTCCGGTCCTCGCAGCGCCGGATCTCGTACCCGAACTCATCGCTGACCTCGACGCACAGTCGAACGGAAGTGATCCCGGGGACTTCGTCGAATTCGATGGGTCGGTCTACTTCGTCGCGCACGACGGCATTCATGGAGAAGAGCTGTGGCGCCATGACCTCGCCACAGGTGCATCATCGTTGGTCGCGGACATCGAGCCGGGAGAGGACGGGAGCAGCCCGGAGCCGTTGATCGGCCACGGCGGCCTCCTGTACTTCAGTGCCTGGACCGACGCTGCTGGTACTGAACTGTGGTCGACAGATGGCACCACTGCCGGGACCCAACTG
>JAJCXU010000527.1 GCA_029263275.1 Ilumatobacter sp. | reverse complement strand
GGTCGAGATCCTCATCGATGTCGCGCAAGAAGTTCGTGAGCTGGAACGCGTTGCCGAGGTCGCGAGCGTGGGGGAGCGCGACGTCGTAGTCGGAGGGTTCGAGAATCGGGAGCATCATCTCGCCGATCACTGCCGCCGACCCATCCATGTAGACGAGGAGGTCGTCCCAGGTTTCGTATGACTCGACGGTGAGATCCATCGTCATCGACTGGAGGAACCGGTCGAACGCAGTGGTGTCGATGTCAAAAGCACGAACGGTGTGCACAACCGCCTTGAGCACCGGGTCGTCGGACTTGCCTGCAGCCAGGTCATCGAAGAAGCGTTGCCCGAAGTCCGCCAGCGTCGCTGCGCGCACCTCGGTCGGCACGTCTCGGCCACCCTGCGAAGGAATCTCGTCGACGATGTCGTCCGCGTACCGCGCGAACGCATACAGCGCATGGACGTGGTGCTGTTTGATCTTCGGGAGCACCCTGGTCGACCAGAAGTAGGTGGTTCCGTGCCGCTTGTTGAAGCTGCGGCACAGCGCGTAGCTCTCGTCCAAGGTCACGGGACCCGACGGCAGTAAGTGCGTCGTCGGCGTGGGCGGACTGCGCCGAGAGGGGAGCCTCATGAATCGATGGTAGGTGCAGACTTGCGAAGCGTGCCTGACGCAGATCGCAACTATTTGCTGGCGGCGTATTGGTCGATGCGTTGGGCGGCGAGCTTGCCGGACACCAGAACCATCGGCACGCCGACACCGGGGAGCGTGGACGAACCGGTGAACACCAGGCCTGGAACCTTCTTGGTCACGTTGTTGGGACGGAACGGACCGGTCTGGAAGAACGTGTGGGCAAGGGCAAACGGTGTGCCTTGCTCCATCCCCATGTCGCGCCAGTCCTGCGGGTCATAGACCTCTTCGGTCACCACGTCGGTGGGGTAGCCGAGCGCTGCGACCCTCGCCCGTAAGGAGGCAGTGATCGTGTCGCGCTCTCGGCTCCAGTCGATCTTGCCGCTCAGGTTGGGCGTGGGTTCGAGCACGTACAGGTTGCTGTGCCCTGGTGGCGCGAGCGTCGGATCGTCGAGTGAGTGGAGCGTCACGAGAATCGATGGGTCAGGCATTCGTACGCCGTCATCGATCAGCGCCTTGAACGAACCGTTCCAGTCGTCGCCGAAGTGGATGTTGTGGTGCGCCGCATCTGGCGGCGGATCGCCCTTCACTCCCGCGACCCAAAGCAGACACGATGGGCTGTACTTGCCGTGCTGCGCCTTCTTCGGAACGTCGATGCCGTCGAGGAGTTCGCGGTAGGCGACAGGCAGGTCCGGGTTACAGACCACCGCATCCGCTTCGATCAGCTCGCCACCCTCAGGCGTGTGTGCCTCGCTCGGATCGCCGAGTTGCACCCCACGCACCGATCCGTCGGCGAAGCGCACGATCTGGTTGACCGGCGACGAGTAGCGGATGGTCACGCCGGCGTGTTCGACCGCGTCGGCTAGCCCGGCGGCCATCATGTGCATCCCACCCTCTGGCACGAACACACCCTCGACGGAATCCATGTAGGTGATGACCGCATAGATCGCGAGCGCCTCGTATGGAGCGAGGCCCGCGTACATCGACTGGAAGCTGAAGATCTGTTGCAGCCGTTCGTCGTCGAAGAACGAGGCGACCTTCTTGTCGAGTTTGCCGAAGCCTCCGAGCTTCAGAATCGACAGTCCGTCACGCCACGGCTTGACCAGATCGAGCGGCGAGTCGAAGTTGGCATCGATGTAGGACCGCATCTCCGCGGAGTAGAGCTGTTTGAGCCAGTCGGCGAAGCGACCGAATGCAGCCGCTTCCGTGTCGCCGGCGAACCGGGCGATCTCCTCGGTCATTGCCTCGCGTCCGTGCTTGACGAGCAGCGTCGAGCCGTCGGCGTAGCACGCGCGGTACATCGGATCGACCGGCTTGATCGTGATGTGATCTGACATGTTCGCGCCGGCCGCCTGGAACGCTTCTTCGAGCAGGTTCGGCATCGTCAGCACGGTCGGGCCATTGTCGAGCCGGAACCCGTCGCGAATCACCATGCCAGCGCGCCCACCCGGCATTGCCTCGCGTTCGACGATGGTGACGTCGTGGCCAGCCTTGCTCAGGTGTGCAGCTGCGGACAGCCCGCCGAGTCCCGCTCCGATGACGACAACTCTCACGGTGCTCCTCTCTTCGGCAACGGTCAGTCTGTGTCAGGCACAGACTGACCGGTTCAGACGGCTCGTTGGCTGACGAATTCGGCCAGCTGCGTCAGTTCAGTCTTGGCGAGCGCGGTGATGGGCGCTGCGGTGAGCGAGGCGACAGCGGACTCGGTGAGCGCGCTGATGTGTGCCTCGAGTTCGTCGAGGCCACCGGTGTCGACGATGACCTGCTGGATTCTGGCCACGCCGTCGGCGTCGAGGTCAGGGTCGCCGACGAGTTCGAGCACCTCGCGTTGGGCGCCGGTCGCTCGCCGAGTGGAGCGTGCGAGTAGCGGAGTGGGCTTGCCCTCGATCAGGTCGCCACCGACCGGCTTGCCCGTGACAGCTTCGTCGCCGAACGCTCCCATTACGTCATCGCGCATTTGGAAGGCGTCGCCCAATGGCAAGCCGTAGTTGCTGAGATGTGGCAACAGTTCGTCGGCCCGTTCGGGTGCGGCCAGCACGGCGCCAAGGTGCAGTGGTCGTTCGATCGTGTACTTGCCCGATTTGTAGCGGCAGATTCGTTCGGCCTTCGCCACGTCCCGGGTGCGGCTGACGCTGCCGAGGATGTCGAGGTACTGCCCGATGTTGAGTTCGATCCGCAGCTCGTTCCAGATTCTGGTCGCTTCGAGACTGGCGCCCTCCAACATCTGGTCGGCGTACACGAACGCCAAATCTCCGACGAGGATCGCGACACCCTCACCAAAGCGGCGTGACTCGCCAGCCCAGCCGTGCTCGGCATGTTGTGCTGCGGCCACGGTGTGGGTGGTCGGTTGTCCTCGCCGTGAGTTGGCGTCGTCCATGACGTCGTCGTGGAACAGGGCCATTGCATGCATCAGTTCGAGGGCGGCGCCGGCATCGATGTCGGCTCGTTCCGTGTCGCCGCCACCGGCGCCGACGAAGCCCCAATGGCAGAATGCAGGGCGCAGTCGCTTCCCACCAGACAGAACGAGGCGGCGGATCTCGTTGATTGGTTGGGCCAATTCACTGTCGAGATCCGCCCACCGGTCGCGCTCTACAGCGAGGAACTCATCGAGTCGGGCCTCGACGCGCGTGGCCAACTGCAGAAGTGAAGCCGGGGCCTTGGACATGAAGGCCGATGGTACTTGTGCTCAGCCCAGGCCTGCTGTGTCGTCCTCCGACTTCGATGCGTCAATATCTGACGGCACCGGTCGCCCGGCGTGACTCGCAGAGTTACGAAAGGGGCCTGACCCCATGCGTAACTATGGGGTGTCGAGATCGGCGGTGACTTCCTGGATCTTGATCTGCGCGTTGGAGATCTTGTCGCGACAGAGCGAGATGAGTTCGGACGCCCGCGACACGCGCTCTGCCAAGTGATCGACATCGACATCGGACCCCTCCAACTCGCGCAGAATCGCATCGAGTTCGGTGAGTGCTGCGGCGTAGCCGGGTACGGGCGTGTCGGTCATGGTGAGTCCTCGTTGATGATGGTGGTGTCGTCAGCAGTGGGGACGGCGGCCGTGACCGTACTGGTGACGGAGCCGTCGATGAGCGTGGTGGTGAGGACGTCGTCGATGTCCAGGTCGGCCACGGATCGAACGATGGTGCCCGATGCGTCGCGCGTGATGGTCCAGCCCCGAGCGATCTGGACGGCCGGGTCGACGCCGCCAACTCGGGCGGTGAGGACGTCGAGGCGTTGACTGGCTCGGTCGAGAATGTCGGTTGGTCGCTCGAGGAGTCGGAGTGCGACCCGGTCGAGTCGTTCGGTGGCTCGGTCGAGGACAGCTGGGCCGCTTCGGTTCAGCCGGTCGACTCGCATCGACAATCGCTCGTCGGCGCGCTCGACAGCGGAGTGCGTGCGGCGCGCGATGCGATGGCCGACGTCGGACAGTTCGCCGGTGGCTTCGGCGAGCGCGGTGGTGCTGCGCTGCAGGATCGCGGCAAACGTCTGCTCGGCGTTGGCGGTGTAGGCAGCGACTCGGCCGAGGAGTTCGCCGGCCACGGCGGTGGGGGTCTTGAGGGCAAGGTGCGCAACGTCGTCGGCCACGCTCCGGTCGACCTCATGGCCCAGGCCGGTGAGCACCGGCACGGGTGAGTTGGCAATCATCCGAGCGATCTTCTCCGAATCAAAGACGGCAAGTTCGTTGCGGGCGCCACCGCCACGGATGACCACGATGGCATCGAGCGTTCCGAGCATCGCCAACCGCGCGATTCCTGCGGTGACCATGTTCTCCGCGAGGTCGCCCTGGACGCGGACGTCGGCGACGACAAGACGGAATCCGAATCCGCTCTGGGCGAGTTCGTCGTGGAAGTCATGCCAGGCGGCGGTGCCGACGCTGGTGACCACACCGACGCGAAGTGGCACCGGCGACATCGGGCGTCGCTTGTTGGTGTCCATCAGCCCTTCGGCAACGAGGCGCCGGATGACTTCGTCGCGTGACTGTGCAATGTCGCCGATCGTGTACTTCGGGTCGAGGCTGGCCATCTTGAACCCGAGCCGACCGCCCTGGGCCCAGAAGTCGAGATGGCCATGAATCCGCACCTTCATGCCGTTGCGCAGTTCAAGGCGGAACTTGCGCAGCATCGGTGCCAGGCGGGCCTTGGCCGGTGCGAACAGCTGCACGTTCATGACGGCCTTGCCGGCGTCACCGTCTTCCACCAAGGAGAAGTAGGTGTGTGGTCCTCGGTTCTGGAGGCCGCTAATTTCGCCGCGCACCCAGATGCCGTCACGGAAGCCGCGGCGGAGTTGATCGTTGATTGCCTCCGCCAACTCACCGACGGTGTACGTGGGATCGGCGACTTCTTCGGGCATCTCGTCGCCGAAGTCGAACGCAGGCTGGCTCATGTGGACTCGGGATCTGCGTTGTCGTTCACGGGCACGTAGATGACTTCCGGTGCGTTCCAGGCGGTGAGTGACCAATCGACCTGGTTGAGTTCGGTCGCGAGTCGTCGATCCTGGGTGACAAGTTCATGGTTGTTGATGACTGCTGTCGCGGCAATCCAGCAGTCGATGCCTCCGACGCGGCGGCTCGTTGAAGATGCGATGTGGCCGAAGCATGCAGGGCCGACGAGTTCATCGATCGGCACCTGCTGCATGGTTCCGGCCGCGACATCGAGCGTGTGTTGAGTGAGCGGCGTGGGACGCGCCCGGACACCACGTTCGAGTTCGCCGAGGGTCATGGTCGAGATTGCCACCGCTCCGGAGTGTCGCGCAACAATGTCGCGAAGCGCGATCGATCGTCGTTCAACCAGGCCAATGACCGCTGACGTGTCGAGAAGTAGCGCCATCACTCGTCTTCGAAGAGCTCGGCTTTGCGGGCCTCGGCTTCGAGGTCGTCGCGCTTCCACTGGTCCAGGTCTGCCGCGAGGCCGCTGTCGTACGGGCGCTGAGCGTCGAGAATCGCGAGCAACCGGGCATTCGCGGGATGACGGGCCTGCGTGAGAGACGTCAGCACAGCGACCCGTTCGCCGTTGCGGGTGATGTACACGGTGTCGCCAGCCTCGACCTCGTCAAGGACCTGGGCGGTGCGGTTGCGAAGGTCGCGAACGGACACGTTGGTCTCCATTCCGGCAAGTGTAGCACGGTGGTTGACTGTGCTACAGGCGAGTTGTTGGGTGCTCAGGCACCAAGTTGGCGGATGGCCCCGCCAGGGGGGGTTTCGTTCTCATCAGCGTCGCGTGGCAGCGCGAACAGCTCGCCATCGACTGGCAGATTGCGCTCCTGGCGGATGCCATCGAGTTCGCGCAGCGGCCGTTCGAGGGCACGCCGGCGGGTGCCGGCCAGGGCCTCGAACTCCTTCTCCACACCTTCGAAACGCTTCTTCACCTTGTCGACTTGGTCGGAGTACTTGCTCCACTGCGTGCCGAACTTGCTGATGAGCTGCAGGATCTCGTCGCTCGTCTGTTCGATCATGAAGTTGTCGAACGCCTGGCGGATGATCCCGACGAACGCGAACAGCGTGAGCGGCGAACACATCACGACCTGTTGGACCATCGCATCGTCGAGGAGGCCGGGGTCGTGCTCGTGGATGAAGCCGGTGAGCTGCTCGTTAGGAATGAACAGCAACACGTAGTCGACGGCCTGCTGGTCGCCGACATTGCCGTAGTCGCGCTTGGCCAACTCCTTGACGCGCATGCGCACATCACGCAAGAAGTTCTTGAGATGCATCTCACGTTCGGCGTCGGTGCCGGCTTCGAGGTAGCGCACGTAGGAAGCCATCGGAAACTTGACGTCCATGTAGAGGGCGTGCCCCTTGGGCATGTTGAACGTGTAGTCCGGGCGCCCCGTGGCACCGTCGATCTGGCCTTGCTTGGTGTAGTTGATGTTCTCGATGAAGCCAGCCATGCGCAGCACGTCTTCGGCCATGCGCTCGCCCCACTGCCCACGCGCCTGCGGGTTGGCGATGGCGGTACGCAACGCCTGCGCGGACTCCGCGACCGCAGCGGCGACGTCGGCGTGCGCCTTGAGCGACGTTTCGACCTGGCCGAACTTCTCGGCATTCGTTCGGCCCAGCGCATTGACCATGTCGGTCAGCTTGGTGAGCTCAGTGCGCATCTCGCCATGCACCTGGTCGAGGCGGTTGTCGATGACGTCCTTCTTCGACGCCAGATCGGCGCTGGCGTGCTGTTGCACTTGTGATGCTTTGGCACCCAACTGCTCGCGTTGGAGCACGGCGCTCTGCTCGAGGGCCGCAGCGACGGCGGCATCGCGTTCCGCGCTCGCCTGATCGCGCACCGCCGCGACCGCGCTCTGGACGGCCGAATCGATGGAGAGCTGCAGCGACTCGTTGGAGAGCGACTGGGCACCGAGCTGATCGGCAAGTTGCGAAGCGGCCTGTTGCTCAGCTCGCCGCAGCGCGAAGAAATAGGCCGCGGCGGCGGCGCACCCGGCCAACACGAGGCCGAGAAGGACAACAACGATCAACATGGTGCCCACGGTAGAGATTGGGTGTCACAGAGTTCGCGGATGGGGTGTGATCAGGGGCGATGCAGTCAACAGCCCGCCCGGCGCGACCGATCAGCGGTGCCCGACACCGACGGAGTGTCGGCAACGGGGCAATAGCCTGCACGCCAATGCCGTATCAGGAGCCCGAGTACCTCCCGTGGGACGGTCGGCGCGTGCCGATCACGTTCGTCGCCGGGTATCTCGGCGCGGGCAAGACGACCGCGATCAATGAACTCCTGGCGGTGACCGACCGTCCGATTGCGGTGCTGGTCAACGATGTCGGCGAGATCAACATCGATGCAGCGTTGATCGCCCGCCGTCACGGCGACACGGTCGAACTCACCGACGGGTGCGTGTGCTGCAGCCTCATCGACGGTTTTGGTGCCGCGTTCGACCAGCTCCGAGCACGCGAAACACCTCCGGACCACGTCGTGGTCGAACTGAGTGGTGTCGCCGATCCTGACCGCATGACCCCGTGGGGCAATTCCGCTGGATTCATGCTCGACGGTGTGGTGGTCGTCGTGGCCGCTGATCAACTACTCGACGGCGATCAGCCACCCGCGGTGAACGAAGCCATCGAGTCCCAAGTCGCCAAGGCCGACCTGATCGTGCTCACGAAGACCGACCTGATCGGTGACGAGCAACGTGCGCTTGTCGATGCCCGGCTGAGCGAACTCGCTGGCGACACCCCGATCTTCGTCGTCGGTGCGAGCGACCCTGCTGCGGGCCGGTTCCTCGCGCTGGGAGGGCGGCGACCAGACGGCGTTGCGGCAACCGCGACGCCCTCACTCTTCGACGCACACACCGTTGCCACACTCCCGTTTGGTCCGTTCGAATCGGTCGTGGCCGCCGACGCGGCGCTACAACAAGTGCTGGACGAGTCGCCGGGCACGGTGATGCGTGCCAAGGGGATCGTCGCCACCGATGACGACCGGCTCCATCTGGTTCAGGTCGTCGGCCGGCGACGTGAAATCACGCCATTGCCGATGTCGGAGTTCGCAGCACCCACGCCGCTGACGATCATCTCGCTCGCCTGACCGAGGCGGATCCGGTCCACCGTCTCGAACGGCTGGGACAGCGTCAGGACCGCTTGGTGCGGCGCGGGAGCATCGTCTTGGGGAACCGCAGGGTGACCACGCTGATCGCGAGAATCACCGGGTAGACCTCGAGGCGGCCGAGCAGCATCTGCCCCGTCGCGATCAAGCGCCCTTCGCGCGGGATCACCAGGAAGTCGCCGGTGTGGTCGAGGGCGCCGAGACCCGGGCCGACGTTGCCCAGTGCCGTCGCCGACGCTGAGAACGACGTGATCATGTCCGGGCCAGTCGCAGCGATCGCGAAGGCTCCGCCGCCGAAGATCACGAGCGTCAGCAGGACGAACCCGACGACCTTGCCGGCCACGTCGTCGGAGAGCATGGCGTTGCCCACGCGAATCGGGCGCACCAGTTTGGGGTGGAGGTGCTTGAGGGCTTCGCGGTGGGCGAAACTCGACACGGCCATGATGCGCAGCACCTTGATGCCGCCAGCGGTCGACCCCGCCATCGCTCCGAGGGGCAGTGCGATGAGCAGCACGGATTGTGCGGTCTGGCTCCACAGCCCGTACTCGGTCGTGACGTATCCCGTTGTCGTGACCGTCGAGGACACCGTGAAGAGCGCATCGCGAAAGCCCGTCGACTCGCCAGCGCCATTAGCGGCGGTGACGAAGGCCCACAGGGAGATCGTCCCGACCATGAAGATGTAGACGCGAAACTCAGTCGACCGCAGCAGCGGCTTGACGTTGCCGCGGAGCGCACGCCAGTAGAGCGTGAAACTGCCGCCGGCGAGGATCATTCCTCCGATGCAGATCCACTCAAGTGTCGTGGATTCAAAGTGGCCGAATGACCCCTGATACGGCGAGAATCCGCCGGTCGACACGGTGGTGAAGGAGTGGCTCACCGCGTCGTACAGGCTCATGCCGGCAACGAAATACGCACCGGCCATCAGTGCCGTGAAGCCGAGGTAGACCGCCCACAGGCGCCGAGCTGTTTCACGCACGCGCGGCGTGAGTCGCTCGCCTGTCGGTCCGGGAGCTTCGGCTTCGAGCAGGCTCATGCCGCCCGAACCGACCGTCGGGAGGACGGCGACAACCAAGACGATGACGCCCATGCCACCCATCCATTGCGTCATCGATCGCCAGAAGAGAAGACCCTTCGATGTGGCCTCGATGTCGGGCGTGACCGTTGCGCCCGTCGTGGTGAACCCGGACATGGCTTCGAACAGCGCGTCATCGATGCGCGTGAAGTGACCGGTGACGAGATAGGGAATCGCGCCGACGGCGGCGATGGCGACCCAGGCAATGGTGACCGTGGTGAAGACGTCGAGCACTCGGATCTGGCCGGGGACCACCGTGGTGCGCCAGATCACCGAACCGACGATCCAGGTGATCAGCCCGGTGAGCAGCAATGCCACAACGTCCGGGCCGCCATCGATCAGATCGACCATGCCGGAGACCGCAATGCCGACGCCGACGACCGCCACGGTGAGGCCGACGACGTTGAGCACCAGCGATGGGTGTCGTCGTTCGGTCAACAATCGCTCGCCGCGCGCGCCGAAGATTGACGCACGCGGGTTCGCGGCCGCGCGCAGGTCGGGATGGTGGAGGCGTCGTCCCTGGTCTGGCCCGGGTGCCGATGGCACGTTGGTCACGTGGTGAACACCTTGCGGAGTGCGGGCAGTGACTCTGGTCGGGCGAAGACCACGACATTGTCGCCGGCATTGAGCACGGTGTAGCCGCGAACGATTCGGCCCGGCTCGCCCGGCCGAATCACCGCACCGAGCACGATGGAGTGCGGCAAGTGGAGTTCGGAGACAACGGCGCCGTCAGCGTCGGATCCGACTTCGATGGCGATCTCGTCGACCTCGATGTCGCTCTCGAGGAACGTCGCGACTGATGCGGTTCCGCCGCGCACGTGGCGCAGCACCGCATTGGCCGACGCGGTGCGCGGGCTGAGTGCAGCGTCGATGCCGAACTGGCGGACGAGCGGGAGCAGGCTCAGGCGATGGATGACCGCGACGGTGAACGTGTCGCGACCGGAGGCGGCAAAGGCGCATGCCAACACGTTGGCGGCGTCGTCGCCGGTCGCTGCGATGACGAGGTCCTTGTCGTTGATCGACTCTTCGCTGAGCATGTCGGTGTCTTCGATGTCACCACGTACCACAGTGATCCGGGGAAGCCTCTCGCTCAAGACGCGAGCGCGGTCAGGATCGTGTTCGACCAGCACGACGTCAGAGCCAGCCTGATCCAGCCGTTCGGCGACGCGTGAACCAACGGCGCCGCCGCCGAGCACCATCACCCGTTTGGCGCGACGGTGGGCTGCGCCGAGAAGTTCGAGAATCTCGTTGCGACTTTTTCGGCTGGTGAGCACACGGACGTGGTCGCCGACCTCAAGACTCTGGTCGCCGCGCGGGATGACGGTCTCGCCGTCGCGGGTGAGCGCCCCGAACAAGAAGCTCCAGTCGGGTTCGAAACTGGCACCGATTTCGGCGAGCGTGCTGCCCGCCAACGCCGCGCCTTCTCCGATAGTGCAGCCGAGCACGATCAGATCGCCGCCCGACATCTGGTACACCTCGTCGGCGCCGGAGGCTTCGGTGAGTTCCATGATCTCGTCGGCGGTGTCAGCATCGGGGTCGATGACGACATCGGCGCGCATTGCTTCGCGCAGGCGGGCTCCGGACTCGCCACGCAACTCTTCGGTCTGAATGCGGACGACCGTCTGCGGCACGCCTGCTTCCTTCGCGAGGAGTGAGGCGATGAGGTTGACCTCATCGTTTTGTGTGACACCGGCGAGCAGGTCGGCCCGATCGATCCGTGCCGCCTGCAGCGTCGACGGCAATGTGGCGCTGCCGATGACGACCTGCACATCGAGTTCTGCGCCGAGTGCCGCCGCGATGGCCTCGTTCTGTTCGACCACGACCACGTCGTGGCCTTCGGCACCGAGCCGCTGAGCGAGATACCAACCGACTTCGCCGGCACCGACGATGACTACATGCATGGTGTCAGCCTGCCCGATGGGAGGGCGTCAAGCGGGACATTCGGCGGACATGATCGAAGGGCGATGCCGAATGATCGGTTCAGGCGTGAACTGCGGCCGAGTCGAGCAGGACTCGAGAGGCGGTGCGGAGCGCCTCGGTGGCCGGAGTGTCGGCGAATCCATCGCATGCGTCTTCGGCGCGCTGGACATACTCGCGAGCGGTGACCATTGCCGATGCCACGCCTTCGTTCGATCGGACAATCGCCAACGCTTTCTGTTGCTGAGTGTCGTCGAGTGGGGAGCCGAGCTGCTCCGCGAGTTCCTCGGCTGCGCTGTTCGACATCGCCAGCGTGCGGAGCACGGGAAGGGTGTACACGCCTTCGACCATGTCGTGGCCTGCGGGCTTGCCCAGCTGTTCGTCAGTGGCAGTGATGTCGAGGATGTCGTCGACGATCTGGAAGACCATGCCGTAGGCGTTGCCGAATTCGGTCAGCGCGTCGATGGTCGCCCGGTCGTGCCCCGCGACGATGCCGCCGATGCGGGCAGCCGTGCCGTACAGCGAGGCGGTCTTGCCATGGATCGAGGCGAAGTACGAGGACTCGGAGCGGCTGATGTCGTAGGTGTGGCGCAGCTCTTCGATCTGGCCTTCGCACAGCCACCCGATGGTGCGGGCCAACAGCCCAGCCACCTCGGTGCCGAGTGAGGCTGCAATTTCAGAGGCACGCGACAGCAAGAAATCGCCAGCGAGGATGGCCTGCAGGTTGCCCCACTTGGCGTTGACCGTTTCGACGCCGCGGCGTGTGTCGGCTTCGTCCATGACGTCGTCGTGGTAGAGCGACCCGAGGTGGACCAGCTCGCAGGACACGCCGCCACGGACCGCATCGTCGGAGGCGACGACACCATTGATCTGCGCTGCGGCAACCGCGAGCACAGGGCGCAGCCGTTTCCCTCCGGCGACGATGAGGTGCGAGGCGATCTCGTTGAGGTAGGAGTCGGGCGTCTGCACCGACTCGTGCATCGCTGCTTCGATCCGTTCGCGGTCCGCGTCCATCGCCGGCACCGCGAGCAGCGGAGACGTGTTGTTCGGCAGCTCGGACACGTGGTGCAGGCTAGCGAGCGCGCGGAGCGTCAGC
>JAJCXU010000526.1 GCA_029263275.1 Ilumatobacter sp. | reverse complement strand
CCTCAGATGAACATTGCACGGAACACGAAAAGAGGACAGGGATGAGCAACACACCAACTGGCACGGTCAACGCCGACGCAACACAGATCCTCGGAGATGGCCGAGCGATCATCGAGATGAACAACGTCGACAAGCTGTTCGGCAGCTTCCAAGCACTGACGAACATCAACATGAAGGTCGGCGAGAAGGAAGTGGTCGTGGTCATCGGCCCGTCCGGTTCTGGCAAGAGCACGATGATTCGCTGCATCAATCGCCTCGAGAAGCATGACCGCGGAGAAATCATCGTCGACGGCATCACGCTCTCGAACGATGTCCGCAACATCCAGGAGATCCGCCGCGAGACCGGCATGGTCTTCCAGAGCTTCAATCTCTTCCCGCACCTCACCGTGCTCGACAACATCACGCTCGCCCCGCGCCAGGTCCGCAACATCCCCAAGGGTGAGGCCGAGAAGACGGCGATGGAACTCCTCGAGCGGGTGAAGATCCCTGAGCAAGCTCGCAAGTTCCCTGGCCAGCTCTCTGGCGGCCAGCAGCAACGCGTCGCCATTGCCCGGTCGCTGGCGATGAGTCCGAAGGTCCTCCTGTTCGACGAGCCGACATCGGCACTCGACCCGGAGATGATCAAGGAAGTGCTCGACACCATGAAGGAACTCGCCAACGAAGGCATGACGATGATCTGCGTCACCCACGAGATGGGCTTCGCACGCGAAGTGGCAGACCGTGTCGTGTTCATGGCCGACGGCCAGATCGTCGAAGTCGGAACGCCGGAGCACTTCTTCGACAATCCGCAAGAAGAGCGCACACAACTCTTCCTCAGCCAGATCCTCTAAGCCCCTCGTTTGCGTGACGAAAATGGCTGCCATCGCAGCCCAAATCATCACGCAAACGATCGCGGTGGCGCAGCGCTCTCCAAGAACGGCCCCCGCAACGCAGAGATCGGGGCAACCGGCCCGACTCAGTGGGGTTGGGAGGAGGCCCAGGCAGTCGCGAGTTTGGTGTAACGGCCGTCGAGCGCGAGAAGTTCGTCGTGCGAGCCGAGTTCCACGAGTTCACCGGCGTCGATGACCGCGATGCGGTCGGCCCGCTGGATGGTGGACAGACGGTGCGCCACCACGATCGTGGTCCGGCCATGCATCAGCGATTCGAGCGCATGCTCGACGATCGCTTCGGTGCCCGGGTCGAGATTGCTGGTCGCTTCATCGAGCACGAGTACCGCTGGGTCGACCAATGCGGCACGCGCCAACGAAACCAGTTGCCGCTCCCCTGCCGACAGCCGCGAGCCGCGCTCGCGGACCTCGGTGTGGATGCCGTCCTCGAATTGGATGAACCGGTCGAGCGCGCCGACCGCTGCAAGCGCCTCACTCACCTCGGCATCGGTCGCTGCAGCACGTGCGACACGCACGTTGTCTGCAATCGTTCCGCCAAACAGGTAACCCTCTTGCGGGACGACCACCACGCGCTCGCGCAGGGATGCGAGCGTTGCGTCCCGCAAGTCGACACCGCCGAAGGTGATCGAGCCATCGGTGGGGTCGTACAACCGAGCCATCAGCTTGGCCAGAGTCGACTTGCCTGATCCTGTCGACCCGACGATGGCCAGGCGTTCACCATCGGCGACGGTGATCGAGACGTCCTCGAGGACCTTCGCTTCGGTCTCGGGGTAGCGGAAGCCGACCCCGACGACGGTGACGGCACCCGCTGCTGGCAAGACGTGCTCGCCGTCGAGTAAGTCGGGTGTGGTGTCGAGGATCCCGAAGAGTTTGTTGAGCGACGCCGCCGAGGATTGCACCGTGTTGTAGAGCTGGCTGAGCTGCTGCACGGGTTCGAAGATCTGCGCGAGCAGCAGTACGACCGCAATCACCGTGCCGATGCTGACGTCGCCGCGGCTCACGAGCCAGCCACCGACACCGATGGCCAGACCCGATGCGACGACACCTGCGGCTTCGACCAGACCGAAGAACCATGTCGACACGCGAAGGCTGTGGATGTGGGACTGGTACAAGCCCCGGTTCGAGGTTTCGAATCGACGGACCTGCTCGGGTTCCCGGGCATATGCCTGGATGACACGGACGCCGGCGATGCCCTCCTGCAACGTCGACAGGTTTTGACCGACCTGCTCGCGCACGTCGAGATACGCAGCATTCGAGTCGCGTTGGAACTTGCGCGCGGCGATGACGAGGATCGGGAAGACCAGCAGCGCAACGATGGTCAGCTGCCAGCTCAGCACCAGGAGCAAGATCAGTGAAAACGACACGAGCAATGCGGCACTGACGAACTGCAGCAGGCCCCATTGCACCAGTTCTGCCATCGACTCGATGTCGGCCGTCATCCGAGCGACGAGCACGCCTGACTTGTTGCGATCGAAGAACGCCAACGACTGCTTCTGCATGTGGCCGAAGACGCGGACACGCAAGAGCCGGAGGAATCCTTCTCCGGCCCGGTTGATGAACACATACTGCTGCCGCGACGCCAAGTAGGCGGCGGTGACGACGCCGACGTACATGATGACGGCATTGCGGACGACGTCACGGTCGAGCTGGCGAATACCACTGTCGATGCCATATTTGACGATGACGGGGCCCATCAGGAGGCCAAGCGTCGTGATGGACGAGAACCCAATCGCGGCCAGCACTGTGCGTTTGAACGGCGCGGCCATCCGAGCGGCTCGTCGGATCACCTGACGGGCTTCGTCGGCATCCAATCGGTCGTCCTCTTCGACAGCACTCATCCCCCACATCAGCCCGCACCCCCATCTGGAGCGGAGCCTGCGGTCACCGAGGCGTCGTCGGGACGGTCCATCGCCGCCAGTACGTCGCGGTAACGCTGATCAGTGGCGAGGAGCTCGTCGTGCGTGCCGAGCGCTGCGACGCGCCCCCCGTCGAGCAACGCGACTCGGTCGGCCAGGGCGATCGTGCCAGGCCGGTGTGCGATCACGATGGTCGTGCGGCCGTCCATCACGGTCGACATCGCGGACCGAATCTCGTGTTCCTTGGAGGGGTCGACGGCCGATGTCGCGTCGTCGAGCACCAGGATGCGGGGGTCAGCAAGGATCGCCCGAGCAATGGCGATGCGCTGGCGTTGGCCGCCAGACAACGAGTAGCCGCGCTCGCCCAGTCGCGTGTCGTATGCGTCGGGCAGCCCCATGATGAAATCGTCATCCTCGTTGCCGAGCATGACGATCTCGCTCCAGGTCTGCCCACCCGGAATGTCGTTGCGGGTAATCTCGTCGGGCCCGAGCTTGCCGCCGGGATAGAGCCGGCGAAGGCTAACGCCGGGAGCCAACTGCTCTTGATGGAAGGGCTTTTCCGGAACCATTGAACGTACTGGAGCATTCATCGACATCTCTCCTGGATATTTCGCGTCGTTCTGGTGGCGCATTGGTGGCGCATTGGTGGCGCGTTTGTAATCAGGCCGCGCGCGCCTTTTTGACCGGCTCAAGCACGGAATGTTCACCGGGCTTCACGCCGGCGATGACGATCCGCTGCATCTGCCGCGAAGTCTCGTAATCCGGCACCGCGAAATGCTGAGTCGAACGGTTGTCCCAGATGCACATGTCGTTCGGCGTCCACTTCCAACGCATGGAAAAATCCGGACGCTGGGTATGCTTGAACAGGTAGCCCAGCA
>JAJCXU010000525.1 GCA_029263275.1 Ilumatobacter sp. | reverse complement strand
CGATGCGTTGCGTGAGGTCGACGATGTCCACGCGTTCGACGTTCATGTCGGTGGCTCCAGCGTCGAGCCGTGAGAGTTCGAGCAAGTCGATCACCATGCTGTCGAATCGTCGCACCTGACCGACCACCACGTCGAGCGCCTGCCGGGTTCGTTCCGGGACTTCCTCGCGGCGCCCGTCGAGCACCTCGACTGCTGCGGTCAGCGCGGTGATCGGGGACCTGAGCTCATGGCTCACATCGGAGGCAAAACGCGCCTCTCGTTCGATGCGTGTCTGCACTGCGTCTGCCATGTCGTTGAACGACCCGGCAAGACGGTCGAGATCAGGGTCAGACTCTTCATCGAGGCGGGTGTCGAGGCCGCCGGAGGCGATGTCCCCAGCGGCGTCCGCGACACGACTGAGCGGCCTGAGCAGCCGCCGACTCGTCGAGAATCCGAAGAGGGAGGCAAGCACCAGTCCGCCAAGCCCGCCCAAGGCCAGTGCGGTCAAGATGGCGCGGAGCGTGCGCTCGGTGTCCCTGAGCGGGAATGCTTCGAGGTAACCGGAATCATGTGCGCCGATGTATAGCCCGACGATGACGTAGTCCTCGCCGTTGATTTCTGCGTACTGGCGACCGTTGCCGCCATCGCGGACGGTGTCGACGAGGCCCGTTGGGTAGTCGCCGATCTCGAAGCCGATCTCGGAGCCAGCAACCTGGGTGCCCGTCGCCGCTGACATCAAGTTCGCAAACCCGCCGTCGTCGGTGCGCAAGTCGCCCGAGAAGAAGCTGCCGATCTGGTCCGGAGCGTCCCTCAGTTCATCGCTGACCTGCCCAGCGTTGACGATGGCCTGGTCGCGTGCTGCCTGATTCTCGCGGGCGAGCAGGTTGCTGCGGGCGAATCCGTAGGTGACACCGATCAGGACGGAGCCGGCGAACAGCGCGATGAACGCGAAGAACAACGTGACGCGGGTGCGAAGGCGGAGAGAGCGTTGCCGAGCCACGATTCGAAGTGTTGCATGGTTGCCGGACCGAAATGGTACGAACGGCGGGTTTCACGCGCTGCCGGTGAGACACCAGGGGGAGGAAGGTGTCTCACCGGGGCAGCGTGAACAATGACAACAATGCGCCTCGCGTGTGACAGACCAATTCGGGAAGTGTGCGATTTCTGTAACAAAGAGCCGAAATCGAAGAAAAGTGGCTCTCACCACGGAGTACGCGACGACCGGGACGCGGTGTAGTGTCCGAACGTACATGGAATCGCTGCTGTTCATCGAAGACGACGACGCGATTCGACTGGCGCTGTCGCTCGCACTCGAAGACGAGGGCTACTCCGTGCTGCAAGCAGCCAATGGCCTCGACGGTCTGGCTGCATTCGACGAGACGCCCGCCGATCTGGTGCTGCTCGACTTGCGTCTGCCTGACATGTCTGGCTTCGAGGTGTGCCGGGCGCTGCGTCTGAAGAGCATCGTGCCGATCATCATCATCACGGCACAGACCGACACGGTTGACATGGTCGCGGGCCTCGAGGCGGGCGCTGACGACTACGTCACCAAGCCGGTGGTGCCGAAGGAGCTGGCAGCACGCATCCGCGCACTGCTGCGTCGAGTGCATCTGCAAGGTGCCTCGACCACGCCTGCGGCGTCGGTGTTCGGTGACATCGAGTTACGTCGAGAACAGGGCATCGTGCTCAAAGGGGGCGAAGAACTCAGCCTCACGAAGACCGAGTTCCGCTTGCTGTGTGAGTTCGCCGATCATGCGGGTGCCGTGCTGTCTCGCGACCAGCTGCTCGAACGAGTGTGGGGCTACGAATACCTTGGCGACTCGCGCCTGGTCGACGCACACGTGCGTCGCTTGCGCGTGAAGATCGAAGAACACCCTGACGACCCGAAGTTGATCGTCACCGCTCGCGGCGTCGGCTACCGCCTCATGGCCTGAGACGGCTGCGGCCTATTTGGCGTACAGCGCGTCGATCTCGACGGAGAATGCCGCCAGGACGCCACGACGCTTGAGCTTCGACGTCGGCGTCAGCAGGTCGGTGTCCGGCATCCATTCCTTGCCCAGCACCTTGACCTTCTTCACGGCTTCGGCATTGTTGAAGTCGGACATGGCATCGGCGAGACCAGCATCGACTTCGGCGAGCACCTCGGCGTTCTGCGCGAGCGCCTCCATGGTTGCCGACGCGCCCTCGAGGCCGCGTTCGGTCGCCCAAGCGGCCGCCGCGTCAGGGTCGAGGACGACCAAGGCGGCGACGAATGGCTTCTGCTCGCCGACCGCACAAGCCTGTCCGACGAGCGGAATCATCTTGAGCGCCGCCTCGAGGTTGGCCGGGCTGATGTTCTTGCCGCCGGCGGTGATGATCAGTTCCTTCTTGCGGTCGACGATCTTGAGGTAGCCCTCGTCGTCGAGCACCCCGATGTCGCCGGTGTGAATCCAACCCTCGTCGTCCATCGTCTCAGCAGTCTTTTCTGGCAGCCCGAGGTAGCCCACGAACATGTTGCCGCCGCGTGCGAGCACTTCGCCGTCTTCGGCGATCTTCATCTCCACGCCAGTAGCGGCCTGCCCGACATAGCCGGGCTTGGCCGCGGCGGACCATGACAGCACGGCGGTGGTCTCACTCATGCCGTAGCCCTCGCTGAGTGGCACACCGATGGTGCGGAACCATTCCAGGATTTCGGCCGGGATCGGTGCTGCACCGGAGATTCCGATCTCGACCTCATCGAGCCCGATCAGGCCGCGGACCGCCTTGAAGCCGACCTCGTCGAGGAAGTTCCAGGTGGCGATCTCTTCGTCTGTCGCTTCGCCGCGGGTCATCTTCTCCATGATCGGCGTGGCTGCGGCGACGGCCTCTGAGAACTGCCGTTCCTTCTCGGGATCCGCAGAGAGGGCTGCGTTCACGCCGGCGTACATCTTTTCCCAGACTCGCGGGACGCCGATGAACACATTGGGCTTGCTCTCACGGACCATTGCTGGCATCTGCGCGGTCTCGGGGCAGCAGTACACCCGCGTCGCGAAGTCGAGCATGTAGTAGTGACCGAGCAGACGCTCCATCACGTGCGCCATCGGCAGGTACGAGACGTGCCGCTTGCCGCCGAAATCGTCGATGTCGGTTTGATCACGCATCGACTGCCCGACGGACTCGAGTGTCCACGCCACGTTGCTGTGGCTGAGCATCACGCCCTTGGGT
>JAJCXU010000524.1 GCA_029263275.1 Ilumatobacter sp. | reverse complement strand
CGTCGAGATCGAGCTCGTGGAGATCTCCGACCGACCGACTGCCATCGACGAGGTCGTTGCCCAGCTCAACGCGGCGGGCGCCACGGTGGAACGCACCGGCTCGGTCATCAGCGCCACGGGCCTCCCTGACGACGACCTGTTCGACATGGTCGGCAGCGCCGTCGCGACCGCGGAGGCGCGACTCCGACGTCTTGCACCACGTCGACGAACACTCGACGACATCTTCACCGCGAACGCCGACCGTGCGAGCGAAGCGGAGGTCTCGACGTGAGCTCGATCGACACGCCCGACAACACCGCCCAGATCGCGGCGCGCGGCTTCCAGGCCTACGACGGGGAGCGATCGGGCGTGCCCGGGGCGATTCGAAGCGTCACCTGGCAGGCGATGCGCGCCACCCTCGGCCTGGGCCGACCGGCAAAGAACAAGATCTTCCCCGTCATCTCCGTGGCCATTGCGTACGTTCCCGCGATCGTGTTCATCGGCCTCGCGGTGTTGATCCCGTCCGGCATCGTCGACGGACCCACCTACCCCGAGTACTACGGCTTCGTCACCTCGGCCATCGTGCTGTTCGCCGCGCTGGTTGCGCCTGAGGTGCTCGTGGCCGATCGCCGAAACGGGATGCTGGCGATGTACCTCTCGACGCCCCTCCACCGCGGCACCTACCTCGCGGCGAAGATGCTCGCGGTCGTCCTCACGCTCGGCCTCGTCACGCTCGGCCCGCCGATCCTCGTACTGCTGGGGTACACCTTCGACGGCTCTGGCCCAGATGGCCTCGGCAACTGGATGATCGTGCTGCTGCGCATCGTCCTCTCGGGCGCCGCCGTCTCGGCTGCGCTCACCGCCATCTCAATGGCTGCCTCATGCCTGACCGACCGGCGTGCCTTCGCCGCCATCGGTGTGGTGCTCATCGTGCTGGCCACACCAATCCTGGCCGGAGCTCTCGTCGACGGCGCCGAGCTGTCGGAGAACTGGCGGCTGATCGATGTCTTCTCCATGCCGTTCGAACTCGTCTTCCGGATCTTCGGCGACCCGGGCAACTTCCCCGCGGTCTCAACAGCGGCAGTGATCGGCGTCAACCTCGCCTGGACGATTGGCGGGTTCGCCGTGGTGGCCTGGCGTTACTCACGTTTGGTGATCGCACGATGACCGCCCTTCCGCCACCCACGACCGCCGTGCTCCCGCCACCGAGCGCTGGGCCGGAGCAACAGGGCATGATCTCTGTCCGCGAGGTCTCGAAGTTCTTCGGCTCCGTCGTCGCAGTCAGCGATGTCAGCTTCTCGATCAGCGCCGGCGTCACCGCGCTCCTCGGTCCGAACGGGGCCGGCAAGTCGACGCTGTTCCGCATCATGTGCGGACTCACCCCACCGTCACGCGGCACGGTCGAGGTGCTCGGGGCCGACCCGCGCACCGACCGAGCCGTACGCGGGCGGCTGTCGCTGGTCCCACAGCAGGATGCGTTGTTCGATCACCTCGACGCCTTGCAGATGGTGACCGTCTCGGCACAAGGCCATGGCGTCCACGAACCGACCGATGCGGCAATGCAGGCACTGGCACACGTCGAGCTGAGCGATGTCGGCTCCAAGCCCGTCGGCCAGTTCTCGAAGGGCATGCGTCAACGCGTCAAAGTTGCCTGCGCACTGGTGAACGACCCCGAGGTGTTGATCCTCGACGAGCCGCTCACCGGCCTCGATCCGGTGCAACGGCGGAACATGATCGCGTTGTTCCATCGCCTCGGCGACGAGGGACGGTGCGTCCTCGTGTCGAGCCACGTGCTCGACGAGGTCGCCCGACTCGGGTCGCGCGTCCTCGTGATCGCACAGGGCCGACTCATCGCGAGCGGCGACTATCACGACCTCCGCGGGCTGATGGACGACCGGCCACTTCGCATCAGGATCGGTACATCCGACCCGCGTCGCCTCGCTACCGCACTCGTCGACCGCGAGCTGATCACCGCGCTGTCGCTCGACGCCAATCACGTCACCGTCGACACGAACGATGCCGATGCAATCGGTCGTCGACTCGCACCGCTCGCCCGTGATCTGGGTGTGCGTCTCACCGAGGTCCACCCACTCGACGACGACCTCGAGTCCGTGTTCCGCTACCTGGTGGAGGGCCGATGAGCAGCACCACACACATCGATCAGCGCCCGGCCAATCATCGCTCGGTGCCACCAACGACGGCGCTCGCACTCGCTTACCGGGTCGTCCTGGCGCAGCTGACAAGTCGGGGCAGGATCGTCGCGCTCACCGCGCTGGCGCTGGTGTCGACCGTTGCAGGGTTTGCGCTCGGCCAAGCCGACGCCGACCTCGAGGCGGGAGTCCGGCTGATCTCGGGACTCGGGTTCGCTGTGGTGATCCCGGTCGTCTCGCTGGTCTTCGGCGGCGCCGCAATCGGAGACCTCCGCGAAGACAAGACACTGGTGTATCTCTGGCTTCGACCGATGGACCGGTGGCCGATCGTCGTCGGAGCGTTCCTCGCTGCGGTCACGCTCACCGCGCCGATCACATTGATCCCGGTCATCGCCGCGGCCGTGCTGGCCGGGTCCGGCGGCGGGCTCGTCGCTGCGACCGTGATCGCTGGCCTCGTCGCCGTCGTCGCGTACTGCGCGGTGTTCACGCTGCTCGGTGTGGCGTTGCGCCGGTTCATCGTGTGGGGTCTGGCCTACGTGCTCATCTGGGAAGGCTTCATCGCGCTCGGGGGCGCCGGTGTCGCCCGCTTCGCCATCCGCAAGTACACCCGCTCGATCATCGTCGACCGCACGGGCATCGACCTGAACCTCGCCGACTTCTCCCAGACCACTGGCATCGTCGTCCCGCTCGTGGCGGCGGCAGTCGCGCTCGCGGTCGCAAGTTGGCAGCTCGCTCGACAAGACATCGACTGACGCCCTTCGCTCGAGTTGACATCGTCCCCATCCGGGGCGGGCCTTCGTCGTCTCAACGGAACAGATCGATGGCGGCGCCGGTTGATCCCAACATGCAGATCTCCGACGCCCTCGACTTCGTCAGCGACAAGCGCAACGGCATGCTCATCGCCCTCAAGCGCGACGGGCGCCCGCAGTCGTCGAACATCGCCTACGTAATGGGCGCCGAGGACGACGCCGGCAAGATCCTCATCTCGGTCACCGACGGCCGGGCGAAGACCAAGAACCTGCGCCGCGATCCGCGCGTGAGTCTGCATGTGAACCGTGACGACTTCTGGGCCTACGTCGTGGTCGAGGCCGACGTCGAGCTGACCCCCGTCGCGGCCGCACCCGACGACGACACCGTCGATCAGCTCGTGGCGTACTACCGCTCTGTGGCCGGTGAACACGACAACTGGGATGACTACCGCCAGGCCATGGTCGACGACCGCCGACTGCTCCTCAAGCTGACCCCAACCCACGCCTACGGCATTCTCAACCGCTGACCGCTCCCAGCTTCATGTGAGCACAAGATCCGTCGGACAGCGCTTGTCCTCACACGAACACTCGGCCCCAGCTTCGCGTGAGCACAAGATCCGTTGGACAGCGCTTGTCCTCACACGGATCGACCTGCGCTGTTATTGGGGGCAGTGACGAGCGACACGTTGACGAGTTATCGACATATCGTTATCATAGCGATATGTCGATAACTCGTATCGACAGTCACAACCACACAGGAGCGATCGAATGGAACGATCCACCGCAATCACACGGCGAGTGCGCACCAAGTTGCGCCACGCCAACACCACACGTTCACGGAGGAACCACATGCACGACACACACCGACACTCCCGCCATCGCGGAGAACACTCACGCGGCGGCCCGGGAGGCCGCGGAGGCGGCGGCCGACACCGAGCTCGCCGCGGCGCACTGCTCGCAGCAGTTCTGACATTGCTCGATGAGCGACCGATGCACGGCTACGAACTCATCACCGAACTGGAAGACCGCAGCGAAGGCCGCTGGCGACCCAGCCCCGGCGCCATGTACCCAGCGCTCAAGAAGATGGGCATGATGGAACTCGTCACGTCCGAGGAGGTCGACGGCAAACGCCAGTTCAGCCTCACTGACACCGGACGCGAGCGACTCGCCGAACTGCGCGAGCAGCGCGGCACCGACGGTGCAGAACCGTGGGAGCAGACGGAAACCGGCGGGCGCGGCGAGCTGCGCGGCACCGTGGCCGAACTGATGGGCCAAGCCCGCCAGATCGGCCGATTCGGCACCGCCGAGCAGATCGAGAAGGCACGTGGCGTCTTCGACGATGCCAAGCGTCAGCTCTACGCGATCCTCGCCGAGCCCCAAGCCGCCGACAGCGACGACGCGGATGAGACATCCGCCGAGACCGACGCCGACTGATCCGAAACGACTTGTCGACCGATGTCTGCAACAACGAGGCCCGCTGGCGTGGAAACGTCAGCGGGCCTCGGAGCCGACTCAGCACTCGGCAACATCCGAGTTCGCTCGACGCGTCAGTCGCGCTGGGTTCGGCCGTTGAGGAAGTCGAGCGAAACTTGCACCGAGCGGGCCACGAAACGTTCGAGCTTCGGAGCCTCCATGAATCGCGCGACCGCTTCGAGCGGCACCGTCGATCCCTGGCGCAACGCCTCGCGGGTGGCCGCCCGACTGGTCTTCACAGCATGAGCGGCCACGATGAACGCACTCGTCCCATCCAACAGCGCTCGCCGCTGCAGATCAGCACCGACCTCATCCAACTCGCCAACGAGTTCGACCTGATGTCGCTCACCGACCGTCGTGTGCCACTCGTGTCGCCCGGTCCAGTTCGCGAGGAAGGCACAGAACAGCGCGAGCCTGACCATGTCCGGCGTCGTGCGTCCCTCCATCTCGACGGCGACTCGATGGTGCCATCGAGCGGCATGGGCGTAGGTGACAGCGTGGGTGATGTCGAGCCAGCCGAAGTCATCGGAGAAGTCGAACTCGCCGTCGGTGTCGTACCTGAGCATCCGCTCACTCGATGCGATCACACAAACATCGAGGACGCGATCGACGCCCGCGCCGCTCAGCAGCGCTGCTTCCACTGCAGCGGCTGGTGATGAACGGTCCGGCCCGAGCAATACGTCGAGCAACTCGTCGGCCCCCGCCCAATCGACGTCGACCTCGACGCTGGCAAGAGCGACGAGATCCATCGCTTCGACGACACGCATGAACGGCCGTGCGTAGGGCAGCACATCTTCCCGGGTTCCGTACACCAGCGTGGGCACCAGATGCCCGAGCACCACGGGTGCCCGATGCCAGCCGACGACTTCCAGCAACTCGAAGGCCTTCTGGGCGTAGATCGCGCCGTGGCCATACGACAGCAAGTGATCGCTGACGACGGCGCCGAACCAGCTCGCCATCTCTCGAGGCCCACCGCCCGCTTCCAGCGCGGCGCCGAGCACTGCTTGCGCACCGACGATGTCTTCGTCTTCGACCGCCCGGCGGAATGCTTCGAGCGAGACCGTCCCGTCACTCACTGGAGGCGGCAGGTCGTTGACCGGCCGACCACGTTCGATCTCGGCGATGCCGGCAATGGCCTGCACCACGGGAAGGGCCCGCTCATCGCCGTCGTACAGGTCGACCATCGCGAGACAGTCGGCAGCGGAGGCAATCGTGTGGCCCCATCCGTTCTCGGAACGTGGCGCGCCGTACTCGACAGCGAGCCACACCAACTCGGCCGGATCCGCGCCGGCCTTCAGCAGCCGGATCACATCACGTGAGATCTGACCGACGTAGTTGTTCGCGATCGCCCGCTGCAAGCTCTCCAGCAGTTGCGGGATGAGCGCCGCCGGGTCAGGCCGATTGACCGCGACACGAACAGCACCGTCGTCGTCGATAGAGACATCGTGCACCCGCACCGCCTCTTCGCCTTGCGTGCACGCGCCGTCGCTCACTCGGAACTTCCAGTTGTGCCACTGACAGGTGACCAGCTCGCCGTCGAGTGAGCCTTGGGCAAGCCCATATCCCTCGTGCGGGCAGGCGTTGTCAATCGCGTGAACTCCGCTCGCTGTGCGAACGAGGCAGATGCGACGACCGTCTGCCTTGACCATCGTCATCGCCCCCTCGGCGAGGTCGTCCAATTGTGCGACGACCTCTCCGGTCATCGCCACTTCTTCTGCTGCTGTTGCGCTCATGGGTCTGAACGGTAAAACTTCAACAATGGTTGAAGTCAAGGATCAATCTGAACGACTGCTCACGGTGGGTCAGGTGGCGGAGCGAGCCGGGGTCGCCACCTCTGCGCTGCGCTTCTACGAGGAGCACGAGCTGATCAGCAGCACGCGGAACGACGCCAACCACCGGCGCTACCGGGCCGATGTGCTGCGTCGAGTCGGCTTCATCCGCGTTGCGCAGCGCATCGGCCTCACACTCAACGAGATTCGTGCGACGCTCGCCACCCTCCCTGACAGCCGGACACCAACGCGGCGCGATTGGGCCCGACTCGCGCGCAGTTGGCAACCGATGCTCGACGAACGGATTGCGCTGATGGAGTCGATGAAATCCCGCCTCGACGGCTGCATCGGCTGCGGATGTCTCAGCCTCGATTCGTGCGCGCTGTACAACTCGGGCGACGAAGCGCTTCAATACGGCGCCGGCCCGCGCTGGCTGCTAGGCGACACATCGAGCGGCTGATCGAACACTTGGACCAACTGCTGACCGGTGCCGTCGATCGCCCAAGCAAGACCGGGTCTGGGCGCAACTGGCATCCGCCGAGGCAGTGAAACTCCAAGGAGATCGCCGTCCACGTCGCCCGCCGACGTGAGAATCAGACCGCATCGGCTTCGAGCCACGTCGCGCGTCCAATGTCCGTAGGCGGCACGCACGGCTTCGAGCCGACCCGCTGCGACGATGGTGATGTCGGGCCGACCACCGCCGATGATCGTGGCGAGCCGACCGTCGACATCATCGAGGCGATCAGCGTCGTCCACCACGATCAACGTCGGCGCGGTGCTCTCGGGCGCCGCACTCGCGAGTTCGGCAGGGACTGGCCGCCAACGATCCACGACAAACACCATGCCCGCCGGGTGAACTGCACTCCACGCCGCTGTGACGTGACGAAGGGAAGTGCTCTTGCCCGTCGACGCTGCCCCTCCGATGAAGATGTGGTCACCGGCGGGCACTCGCAGCGACGCCACGTTCAGGCGGTTGTACGCGAGCCCGATGTCGAGTTCGAGACCGCTGCTCGTTCGCCTGCCCGACGGGCCGGCCCATTCACGAGACGTCACCTGACATGGCAACACCCCGACGGGCGGCGGTCCCGCCGCGCCTGCATCGACGGTGTTCGGCACACTCGGAACGGCAATCTGGCCGGCGTCGATCGCAACGTGTGCCTCCATTCCGCTCGACGCGAGGCGCAGCCGACCAGGATGATCGCTCTCGACGGGAGCCACACCGGCGCCCCGAGCGACATCGCTGTCATCACATCGAAAGACCCACGTTTCGCCCGCCACCGCTGACCGGAACGCGCTGACACCCACATCGGTCCAACAGCTCATCACCCCGACCGCAGGCCCATCGCAGAGGACCCGCTCGAGCAGAGCCAGCGTTGCTGCGTGCTCAACCGAGGACAGCGCAGTGCGCAGTGAGTGCAAGCCATCGATCGCCAACGACACACAATGCGCACCGGCCACGGCGGCGCTTCGTCGGTCGATCTCGGCGACGACCCGGTCGAGTACACGATGGAGCCGTTCCGGCTCATGAAGCCGCACGACAGCACCGACGTGTCCCAGCGCGGTCAACTCGTCGAGCGACGAGTCGCCGCGGGCGTCGATCACGTACCAGTGCTCGACGTCGGGCGTACGACGGCGACAACGTTCGGC
>JAJCXU010000523.1 GCA_029263275.1 Ilumatobacter sp. | reverse complement strand
ATGACCTGCTCGTTGGCGGCCCGGAACGAACGGCTCTTGTTGCCGTAATAGCCCTTGGCCTGCTTCAGTACCTTCTTGTGCCGCTTCTTGGACGCGACGCCACGTTTCACTCGTGCCATTGTCTCTTCCTTCTACTCAGCGCTCAGCCAGGAGGCGCTTGATCTTGCGGGCATCGCCCTTGTGGACGTCGGCATCGCGATCGAGGCGATGCTTGCGCGAGGACGACTTGCCCTCGAACTTGTGCTGGTTGTTCTGCTGCTCGTGGCGCAGTTTGCCGGTGCCGGTCTTCTTGAACCGTTTGGCAGCGGTCTTCGATGTCTTCATCTTGGGCATCGAATGCTCCTCAGTCTTCAGTGTCGCCCGACTCGGCGGTGGCCGTGTCGGGTGCTTCGGTGGGCGTCTCGCTGACTTCGACAACTTCGGTGGGCGTTTCGTCCACTTCGGCTGCCTCGGTCGGCGCTTCGACTACTTCAGCTGCTTCGACGGGCGTTTCGCCCGCTTCGGCTGCAGCCGCTGCAGCTTCCTTTTCGGCTTCTACTGCGGCTTTTCTCATTGCTTCTTGTGCTTGTTTGTCCGGGGACAGCACCATGGTCATGCTGCGACCCTCGAACCGGGCCTGAGTATCGACCTTGGCGGCCGGTCCCACTGCCTCGAGCACTTCATCGAGAATCTTCGAACCGAGCTCCGGGTGGGCCATCTCACGGCCGCGGAACTGCAGCGTGATCTTGACCTTGTGGCCTTCGTCGATGAATCTGATGACGTTGCGCGTCTTGGTGTCGAAGTCACCCTTGCCGATCTTCGGCCGGTACTTCACTTCTTTCACCGTGACGTTGGTTGATTTCTTACGAGCCTCTTTGGCCTTCTGGCCCTCCTCGTACTTGAACTTTCCGTAGTCCATGATTCGACAAACGGGAGGGTTCGCACCAGGTGCGACCTCCACGAGATCGAGATCAAAGCCTCGGGCCATTCGCAGCGCGTCGGGAACCGCTTTGATTCCGAGTTGGTCACCCGTGGGTCCAATGAGTCGGACTTCGCGTGATCGGATGCGGTCGTTGATGCGATGCTGGTCGCCGCGTTGTTCGTTTCGAGGTGCTATGAGACTGCTCTCCTGTGCAAATGGGCCTCCCCATGTATCGAATGTGATGGCGCTCAACGCGAAATGTCACGGAGCGGCCAACACGGACACGGCTCCCTGATGGGAGTCGCGCACATGGCTGGTCTCAGCCGGGACCTGGACGCACCATGATCGTGAGATCGGTGGCCAGGTGGGAGTTTCCCCCACTTCGCCTCAATTGTTGCTCGGTAGGGTACCGCCCGTGACTGATGAAACCCCTACCCCGGAACAGAACGACGACTTCGGCGACATCAACGCCAATCTGCAAGAGGGCCTCGCCGGGTTCGGCGAAGGCAGCGAGGATCCGGAGCCCGAACTCGATCAAGAGACGATCGACGCCATGGAAGAAGCGCAGCGGGCAATGGAAGATGCCCGTTCCCGCCTGGCCGACGTTCCCGCCGAGGTCGTGGTCACCAACCACGTGATGGGCCTCTATGAGTTGGCTGCCATCCATCTGTCGGCCACTCCCCCGGACCTCGAACAGTCGGCGCTGGCCATCGACGCCGTTGCCTGCCTAGTCGATGGGCTCGGCGACCGCATGGGTGCCGAAGCGCCCACCATGCGCGACGCACTGAACAACATCCGCCTGGCCTTCGTGCAGATCAAAGGCGCCGCTCAGCCCGCCTCCGACTAGATCTCCCACCAAAATCCTGCGCTCACGTCCCGCTGATCGGGACGTAGTCGCAGGATTTTCGATGGGTGATCGGTGGGGGCGGGGTCAGGGGTGTCGCTCGGCCCGGCAGAATCGGCCGAGGGGTGCGTCGACGACTCGAGCGTTGCGGACGATCACGTCCTCCTCAGCGAGGATCTCGGCCTGCAATCCAGGATTGCTCGACCGCAGGTGGCCAGCAGCGTTGACGACGCGCCACCACGGGATCTCGATCTCGGTATGGCCAACAATGCGGCCGACGAGTCGCGACATCTTGGGATACCCGGCGACGTCCGCGACGTCGCCGTAGGTGGTGACCTCGCCTTCGTTCAGCGACATCAGCACATCGATGATTCGACGCTCTCGCTCGGAGCGGAGTGCTTCGTCGTCGCCCATCCGACAGCGGTCCTCAGGACCTGATGTTGGCTGCTTCGTAGCGACCGAGTTTGGCAAGCAGGTCGAACGAGACCACCGCGCCGACATCGATCGTGCGGCTGCCGTCGGCGATCTCGATGCAGTGAAACGAGTGCTCGACGCCGCTGTCGGACGTGATGACGCCCAATCCGACCGCTTCATCGAACTGTGTCACCTGCCCGGTCGCCGCACTCATCAGGGCACGATCTTGGAGATCGGCATCTCGAGCAGGTCGGTCGCCCCGGCCTCACGCAGCGCCGGGATCACGAGGTTGACCGTGCGCTTCTCGATGACCGACTCGACGGCATACCCGCCATCGGACAACGGCGACACCGTCGGCGACTTCATCGACGGCAGCACGGCCAACACCCCGTCACGATGGGCCTCGTCGACATTGAGCTTCAGCAGCACCTTGCCGCGAGCGTCGAGCACACCATTGAGCAGCGTCATCACTTGATGCATTGCCTTGCGCTTCTCCGGGTCGGCGAACGCTGCTGGGTTGGCCACGACTTCGGTGTAGCTGGTAAGGATCGTGTCGATCACCTTCAGGCCTGCTGCACGGAGTGCTCGCCCCGTTTCGGTGATTTCGACAACACAGTCGGCGATGTCGGGGATCTTGGCTTCGGTCGCGCCGTACGAGAGCCGCACGCTGGCCTCCACGCCCTGCTGTTCGAAGAACCGCTTCGTGATCCCGAGGTATTCGGTCTGGACACGAACGCCGTTCGGCAGGTCCTGCACCGACTGGGCGGGCGAATCGCCAGCGACCGCGACGACCATCTTGATCGGCTTGGATGTGTTCTTGGAGTACTTGAGCTCGCCAAGGCTTTCGACGACGCTGCCAGTCTCTTCGACCCAGTCACGACCGGTGATGCCGATGTCGAACAGGCCTTCGGCGACGTACGTCGGGATCTCCTGCGGGCGCAGGATACGAACCGATGCGATCCGGGGATCGTCGATCGTTGCCTGGTAGTCGACCGAGGACGAACGGTTCACAGGCAGGTCGGCAGCCTCGAACAATTCGAGTGTTGCCTTTTCGAGTGAACCCTTGGGGAGAACGACATTGAGCACGCCGTGAGGGTATCGAGACTCCGCCCGATGGCGAGCCGCGAGTTTCGGATCAGTGCGAGTTGTCGCTGTCGTGGAGCAGGCGAAGTGCATGCGGCAGCACGTCGAGCACTGCATCGAGCTGCTCGACGCAGCCCTTGGTACTGCCCGGAGTGTTCACGATGATCGCACGACCGCGAATGCCGGCCACGCCTCGCGACAATCGCCCGAGCGGATTGCACAGGCGCATGGCCTCCGCGAGCCCGGGGGCTTCACGTTCGATGACTGCACGCGTGCCTTCAGGCGTCTGGTCGCGTGGAGCGAACCCGGTGCCACCCGTCGAGACAATGAGTCCGGCGAACCCCTCGGTCATCTCCGTGAGCGCAGCGGCAACGTTGTCCGTGCCGTCAGCAGTGACACGCTGCTCGACCACGTCGAAGCCGGCACGCGCGAGATGTTCGACGAGCGCGGCACCGCTCTTGTCCTCACGCGTGCCATGGATGACCCCATCGCTGCACGTCAGCACCTTCACCTGTTGCGGCACCTGTTGCGGCACCTGCTGTGTTGCGCTCATGAGACCCGACGGTACCGAATCAGCACCATTCCATCGGTGTCCGCATCATGCGGCAACACCCTCCAGCCGTGGCCATAGCGGCGCCAGGTACCGAGAGCCGGTTCGGATGCGTCAACCTCGAATCCTGCCGGGATCGGATGATCGATTGATTCCTCCGCCGTGATCGTGCACACGCTGTAGATGAGCCGACCACCGACTTCGACCAATGTTGCGGCCTCGGCAAGCAGCCGACGCTGGAGCAGTGCCAACTCGGTGATGTCACTTGCTTCGATACGCCAACGGGCATCCGGACGGCGGCGAAGCGCACCGAGGCCGGAGCACGGCGCATCAAGCAGCACTGCGTGGAAGGCTCCCGGACGAAATGGCGGAGCGGTGCCATCCGCGGTGAGCACCGGCAGGTCGAGGTCGAGCTTGGTGACGTTCTCTCGAACCAATTGCGCTCGACGGTGACGCATATC
>JAJCXU010000522.1 GCA_029263275.1 Ilumatobacter sp. | reverse complement strand
CGGCGGCGAGTGCGGCTGCAGCGCGATCAGCGATGGCCCACTGGCCATCGGTCGAGATGCCGATCGGCGTGATGCGGTACTTCGCCGGATCTGCGGCCGCCAACACGTGTGCGGCGGTCGTGCATGACACGTCGTGTTCGGCGCTCTCGCCACCGAACACGACGATCAAGTGGATCCGGTCGTCAGCACTGCTCGGAGTTCCACTCATCGTCATGCTCCGAACGGTACCGTCGGGGCTCGTGAGGATTCTGGCATCAGCGGCAGCGGCCGGCATCGGTGGACGATTGGTCGGGCCCGACGTCGAGTTCGATGGCGCCTCGTTCGACTCGAGGACGGTGCAGCCGGGTCAGTTGTTCGTGCCGATCGTGGCCGACCGGAACGGTCACGAGTTCATCGAAACTGCACGAGCGGACGGAGCGGTCGCGTATCTCACGAGTGAGCTGGGCAGCCCGCCCAATGGCTCCGCCATCGAGGTCGACGACACCGCGGCTGCGCTGATGGCGCTCGCGAAGTGGGCCCGCAGCCAGTCGGTCGGCAAGGTGGTCGGCATCACCGGGAGCGTGGGCAAGACGTCGACCAAGGACTTGATCGCCGCGGCATGCGCCGCCGAGCTTCGGACGGCGGCAAACGAACGCAGCTTCAACAACGAGCAGGGGCTACCGATCACGGTGCTGAATGCGCCCGATGACACCGAGGTCCTCGTTCTCGAGATGGGGATGCGCGGGCTTGGTGAGATCACGAGACTCTGCGACGTCGCCCACCCCGACATCGGCGTGGTCACCGCCGTCGGCCACTCCCACACCGAACGAGTGGGCGGGATCGAAGGTGTCGCCAAGGCCAAGCAGGAACTGGTCGAATCGCTGGCCGCATCAGGCACGGCGATCCTCAACGCCGACGACGAGCGCGTCGCCGCCATGGCTCGTCACACCAACGCCGCGGTCCTCACCTATGGCTCGACGGGCGACGTTCGGGTGACCGACCTCAGTCTCGATTCGTTGGCCCGCCCGCGATTCCGCATCGACACTCCGTGGGGGAGCGCGGATGTCGAACTGGCGGTCAGTGGCGCCCACATGGCATCGAACGCTGCGGCGGCAATCGCTGTTGCCGGGTCCGTTGGCGTGTCGCTCGACGCCGCAGTCACCGCCTTGGCGACCGCGTCGATGTCCGGCATGCGGATGGAAGTGTCGGCGGCTCCGTCGGGGGCCACGATCATCAACGATGCCTACAACGCCAACCCGACCTCGATGACCGCTGCCCTCGAAGCGGTGGCGGCGATGGACGCCGATCGTCGCATCGCCATTCTCGGCCTCATGGGTGAACTCGATGATGAGGCCGAAGGCCACCGCGAGGTGGCTCGCATCGCCGAAACGCTCGGTGTGCAGGTCGTTGCCACGGGAACCGATCTGTACGGCGTCCGGCCGACCGATGATCCGATTGGTCTCATCGGCGACCTTCGGGCGGGCGACGTGGTGCTGGTCAAAGCGAGCCGGTCGGCCGGCCTGGAGCGCATCGCCGAGCAACTGCTCGGCTGATTCCGGCGCAGAGTTACGAAAGGGGCCTGACCCCATGCGTAACTCTGGGATGTTTGGGCTAGATCATTCGGCTGGCGTTGACCGGTGTGTACTTCTCTCCGCCTTCGCTCTCCGGAAGAAACGCCCCGCGGGTGAGGTGGCGCAGATCGACCCAATAGGCGAGGAAGATGGCGAACGCTGCGCCGAAGCCGAGCACGGCACGAGCGCCGACCCACTCGATGATCACACCGAAGAACAAGTTGCCGATCGGCACCGTGCCACCGAACACCATGAACCACAGCGGCATCACCGAGGCCCGTTCGGTGTTCTTCAGGTTGAGCTGGAGTTCGGTGGTGATTGCCGTGGCGGTCATGAAGTAGGCGAAGCCGAGCAGGAAGCCCACCGGGTACGGCAGGAACGAGTCGCGGAGCTGTGAGAACACCGCGAGGACGATGGCGAAGCCCGTGAAGCCGCGAACGATCAAGGTGTGCCGACGGACGTCGGCGAGCCAGGTGCCCACCGAGATGGCACCGAAGAACGCGCCGAGTCCCCATGTCGCGTACAACGCTCGGTACTGGTTGCCGAGCGCGTCGAAGCCGAAGTTGAGTTCGGCGATCGATGGGAACAGTCCGACGAAGGGGAGGCTGAACAACGAGAACAAGAACATCCCGAGGAGCAGGCGGGACAGCACCAGCCGGTCGCGGACGATGTTGACGCCGGTGAGCAGGCGACGCCAGCCAACTTCCGCGAAGGTGCCGCGAACGTCAGGCATGCGCACGACCAGCAACGCAACGATGAAGAAGACGTACGTGGCGGCATTGACCATGAAGATCTGTGACGTGCTCATCCCGGCCGAGGCGAGGACCGCTGCGAGGACCGGCCCCATGACCCGGCTGCCGTTGATCATCGCCGAGTTCAGGCTGATGGCGCCAGGCAAGTCTTGACGGTGGACAAGCAACGGCATGCTCGCCTGGAACGCCGGGGCATTCAACGCGTTTGCGATGCCGATGGCGAACTGGGTGCCGAAGATCGCCCAGAGCGCGGCATCTTGAGCGACGAAGAAGGCCAGGCCCAGCGTGAGGACCGCCATGATCGACTGCATCGTCAGCTGCAACTTCTGCTTCGACACCTTGTCGGCGAGCACGCCAGCAGGAATCGACAGCAACAGGAGCGGTCCGAGCTGCATGAAGATCGCGACACCGACGAGCGCCGGCCGGTCGGTTCGGTCTTGGATGTACGCGGGCAGCGTGAAGTTCTGCATCCACGTGCCGATCTGGGACAGCGCCAGACCGACGAAGATGATGCGGAATGAACGGTACGACCACGCAGCCTTCGCGCTACCGGGGTCTTGGCCGTGCGCTGGGGGGTTCGGGTCGGTGTGGTCGAAGGCAGTCAGAATGTCGGACGCTAGCGAGCCAGCTGGTGAAAGGGTCGGAACATCGTTCTGATCTCTTCGACATAGGCGTCAGGCACCTCGAACGCAGCAAAATGGCCGCCCCGATCGTGCTCGGCCCAATGCACGATGTCGGTGTAGCTGTCCTCCACCCACTCCCGCACTGGCGGTGCGATCTCTTCCGGGAACACCGCGAAGCCGGTGGGAATCTCCACGGTGTGGCGGGTGCCTTTGCCGAAGCTTTCCCAGTACAGGCGCCCGGAGGAAGCGGCATTGCCGTTGATCCAGTACAGCATGATGTTGTCGAGTAACTCGTCGCGCGTGAGGACATCTTCGGGATGGCCACCGCGCTCGGAGCGACGGGTATCTGTCCACGCCCAGAACTTCTCGAGGATCCAGGCCGCTTGCCCCGCGGGTGAGTCGACAAGGCCATAGCCGACGGTCTGAGGGCGCGTCGCCTGCTGCTTCGAGTAGCCCGAGTCCCAGTCGCTGTAGTACTTCAACCGCCCGAGTGTCTTCATGGCGGCGTCGCTGAGTTCGCCGTCGAGGTTGGGGAGTGCGCCCATCGCGAGCGTGATGTGGATGGCGGCGCAGTGTTCGGCATCGAGTGCGCCGAGGGCCGTCGTGACGCCGGATCCCCAGTCGCCACCTTGAGCGACGTACCGGTCGTAGCCGATGCGGGCCATCAACTCGGCAAACGTGGTGGCGATCTTGTCGACGCCCCAGCCGGTGACCGTCGGCTTGCCCGAGAATCCATAGCCGGGCAGCGATGGAGCAATGACGTGGAAGGCGTCCGCTGCTTCGCCGCCGTGGGCAGTCGGGTTGGTCAGCGGGTCGATCACCTTGTGGAACTCGACGATGGAGCCAGGCCATCCGTGCGTGAGGAGCAGGGGAGTGGCGTCGGGATGCGGTGACCGCTGATGTACGAAGTGCAGGTCGAGGCCGTCGATCGTGGTGACGAACTGATCGAAACGGTTCAGCGCAGTTTCGCTGGCGCGCCAGTCGTACTGCTCCGCCCAGTAGTCGCAGACCTCTCGGACGTAGGCGAGCGGCGTTCCCTGTGACCAATCGTCGACGAGTTCGCGCTCGGGCCAGCGCGTGTTGCGCAGCCGCGACCGCAGGTCGTCGAGGAGTTCGTCGCTGACATCGATCGTGAAGGGCCGGACGTCGCTGCTCATGTCGCCACCGTAGGACGGGTGGCGATGGGGTCTGTCAGTCGAGCGGCGCCCACTCCGGACCGACGTAGAACGAGTCGATGCGCTCGGACCGGTAGGTGGCGACGAACTGGCCCGGCGCACCGGCGTCGAGCTGCCACACGACTTCGCCGCCGGATGCTCCGTCGGGCACGACCTCGACGATGCGCGTGTGGAGGAAGCTCGTCGGATTCATGAAGTCGGCACCACCATTGGTGATGAGCACGTTGCCGTTGCTGAGGCGGTCGGCGTCGCCGATGAACGGCGCGAAGAGCGGCTCGCCATCGACATCCTCGGAGCGGTACTCCCACAGCTGGGTGACGCTCCAGTCGGCAGGGTCCTCGCTGCGGTCGTCCACGTCATAGAGCACCGCACGGCTGTATGGCGGATTGACGGGATCGCCAGGGGCGGTTCCCGGGCGTCCGTTGCCGTTGTCGAAGAGCAGGATCGAACCGTCGTCCTGGACCTCGACGGCATGTTGATAGCGGGGGCCGTCGCCCGTGAGCGGCATGGTTCCGTTGTCTCCGAAGGTCCAGATGAGCTCGGTCTGTGGGCCGAGTTCATCGCCATGCGCCATCGCCACGACCTGGCTCGTGTGCCGCGCCGAGAAGATGACCGCGTCGCGGTCTGGGTCGTAGACCACGGCGTTGGCATGCATCCAGTCGCGAGCGCCATTGATCTCGAAGATTTCGCTGCACAACTCGTCGCCGGGCACCTCCTCGACGTCGATCACGTCCCACAAGTCCCATGTGCGGAGGACCTCACCATCAGGGCTGAACTCGACGGCGACGTCGCTGAGCACCGTGAAGGGCTGATCGTCGCCCGGACAGAGGGTTGCGCGTTGCTCGTCGGTCAGACCATGGTTGGTGGTCGACAGCATGAGGTAGTTGCCGTCCACGGTGCGGTAGGCCTCGTGATGGGTCAGCTCGAAGGTGTCTGACATCAGCGGCACGGGGTCGATGGCATCGACGGTCGGCGTCGCCGTGTTCTGCTCGGGGGGCTCGGGGATGACTCCGGCCTCGAGCGGTGCGATCCAGTCGCCGACCTCGTTGCCGAGCATGTCGAACTCTCGGATGCCGTTTGGCCAGTAGTAGGAGGTGAAGGTGCCGTCGGTGGTCTGTTCGACGCCGCCGATCACCGGGCCGTTCTCGTAGTACCAGACGATCTCGCCGTCGTTGTCGAGTGCGATGAGGTACTGGAACTCGTCGAACGGACGCGCCGGGGTGATGCTTGCGGGGTCGCGGAGTTCGACCATCTCGACGATCGTGTATCCCGGAGCAGTCCGGGACGGGTCGGACTCGAAGTCGAAGGGCACGAAGCGATCCGGAATCGAACCGGTGGTGAACTCGGCGTCGAGGGCGCCCAAGTCGGCGCCGTCCGCGTCGGACAGGCTCGCGGTGATCGCATACGTCCGATCGCTGCGCATGCCAACCATCGGAATGGTCACGCTGCTGTGCGCGGTCGCTGTCGGCGGGACCGCGACGATGTGGTCGCCCGAGACTGCGGTGACCGTGATGATCGCGGCGGGTTCGAGTTCGAATTCGAGCTGTGCGCTGAGTGAGCTGTTCGGGTTGTCGACGACGGTCATCTCAGTGACCGGCTCGGGAGCAGCGGTGGTCACCGGCGGGTCGGTCGGCGGCGCTGCGTCGGTGGTGGCAGGGTCGGTGCTCGCAACCGGAGCGTCGGTGGCGGGCGTGGACTCGATCGTCGCCTCCGTGGTCGGGGTGGCGCCGTCGGAGTCGGAGGTGCAGGCGGCGAGGCAGCCGAGCACGCCGATGAGCACGGGCAAACGGAGGAGATGTCGGCGGGTTGCGTGAGGCACCTGGTGATTCTGGCCGATCTTTGCCCCTGCCATGCACATTGTGCGAAGCGATGTCGAAACTAGGGTGCGCTGGCATGACCGACGCCTCCGCAGCGATGCATCAACGCGACCATGTGGCCAAGGAGTTGGGCATCGAGATCACCCATGCCGAAGTCGGGTTGGCAGTCGTGTCGATGACGGTCGAGGAGCGGATGACGAACGGGCTCGGTGTCTGCCACGGCGGGCTGCTCTTCACGTTGGCCGACACGGCGATGGCACACGCCTCGAATGCCGGCAACGAACGCACGCTGTCGACGACGGCATCGATCGAATGGATCGCGATCGCCCACATCGGTGATCACCTCGTGGCGACCTCACGCGCTGTTGCCCAGCGTGGCCGCAACACGGTGCACGACATCACGGTCACCAACGGCAACGGTGACACCGTCGCGCTCGTTCGCGGCCAGACGCTGACACTCGGCGGGCCGGTGCTCGATGCCTGACGAATTCGAAGCGCGTGCGACTGAGCGCGTCCGTGAGCTGGGCGACGACGTCGGCGGTGAGATCGACCTCGACAGCTTTGCTGCGTCATTCGACCTCTTCAGGTTGGCCACGCGCACCATTGGCGATTTCGACAGCGAAGTGCACCGGCCGCTGGGATTGTCGATGGCGGGATTCCGGGTGCTCTTCACGGTCTGGGTTTTCGGATCGCTCGAGGTTCGTGACATCGCCCGCCTGTCCGGTGTGTCCCGCGCCGCTGTGTCCGGCGTGGTCACCACGCTCGAACGCGACGGACTCGCACTGCGTCAGCGAGATCAGGCCGATGGACGCCTCGCGAGCGTCAGGGTCACCGATGCCGGCGCCGACAAGCTCCGCACGGCCTACGGCGGACAACACCGTCGCGAACAGCAACTGTTCGGCGTGCTCGATCGGACCGAGTTGAGCGCCTTCACCGCCACGTTGCGCAAACTGCTGCGCGTGCGCCTGGACGACGATGTCGAGCAAGATCATCCAACGGATCGTTAAGGGCTTGACGACTGGAGGGAATCATCTACACTGACCCGATCACGACATCGGTTCGAGGGGGACTGTTGCATGCACACACTCGCTGACCCACCAACGATGCGCGGCCGATCATGGGCCGACCTTGACGACTTCCAGGCGTTCATCGACGGCGGCGGCATGGTCGAGCCAGGTGACGACATGCCCACCGAATACCGCGACGAGGTGTTTCGCTTCATCGAATTCCATGCAAATTCGGAGTTGATGGGCGGGCTCACCGAACGGGATTGGATCCCGCATGCCCCGGGGCTGCGTCTGAAGCAGATCTTCCTCGCGAAGACCCAGGACGAAATCGGACATGCGCACCTGCTGTACATGGTGGCGGCCGACATGGGCGTGAAGACCCGCACCGAGATGTTGGAGCAACTCTTCGACGGCCGGTCGAGATTCCACAACGTGTTCCACTACCAGGCGGTCACCTGGGCCGACCAGGTCGCCATCGCTTTTCTCGTCGATGCAGCGGCATTCGCCAGCCAACGCGCCGTGTTCGCCGAGTGCACGTACGGCCCGTACAAGCGTGTGCTTAAGCGCATCGTTGCCGAAGAGGGGTTCCACATGCGCCACGGCGAGGAGATGCTGCTGCGGCTCGCGACAGGTACGCCAACGCAGCACGAGATGTTCCAGGCCGCGCTTGACCGTTGGTGGTGGCCCGCCGTGCAGCTGTTCGGTCCGGACTCGCCTCCAGGTGACGCCGATCCGCTCATCCGTTGGAAAATCAAGTCGCAACGCAACGAGGATCTGCGCCAGGCATACGTCCAGAAGTACGTGCCGCTGCTGCACGGCTACGGGTTCGAGATTCCTGACCCCGAGTTGCGTCAAGACGCCGAGGGTGTCTGGCGCGCCGGAACGATCGACTGGGAACCACTGAAGGCCACGATGCGCCAGGGCGGTCCGGATTCGAAGCGGCGAATCGCCACAGCGGCGGCCAACTGGGCTGACACCGCATGGGTTCGCGAAGCACTCGAGGTCAGCGCATGACGGCGACGCTGACACGGGCTGACCTCTCGGTCGAGTGTGCGGTGCGCGCTGCGGTCGCGGCGATCAACGACCCCGAGTATCCGGACGTGTCGATCGTCGATCTCGGCCTGCTCGAATCGCTCCACGTCGACGACGGTGTCGCTCACATTGGTCTGATTCCCACCTTCAGCGGGTGCCCGGCACTCGCAATGATTGCGGACGACGTTCGCCAGTCGGTCGAGGAACTCGAATCGATCGAGCGGTGTGAGGTCACCTGGCTCGCCGGTCCCGTATGGGACAGCAGCCGACTGACTTCGCCGGCGCGCAACCGACTGGCCAACGACTACACCGTCGTACTGCGTCGCAAGGACGGCAGCCTGCTGTGCCCGGTCTGTGGATCTGACGCTGTCGTTGATCAATCGATGGCCGGGCCCACGCGCTGTCGATCAGTGGCGTGGTGCCCGTCGTGCAGGAATCCAGTCGAGGTGATGCGATGAGCATCGCAATGGGAACGGTGATGCGATGAAGACGTATGAGGTGTTTCTCAAGAAGGCCGGTCGCGACGAGTTCCGTCACGCCGGATCGCTCGACGCGCCAGATCCCGAGATGGCGCTGATGTACGCCCGCGAGACGCATGCCCGCCGCGCCGAAGGCGCCGAGATGTGGCTGGTCGAGCGTGGCAATGTGCTCGTCGCCGACCCGGATGCACTGGCGGTCAACGACGACAAGCCGCACCGCCACAACGATGGGACGCTCGTTGCGGCGCGACGCAAGGAACGACGCGAAGGAGACGACTCATGACCCTCGACGCCGCGGAGCGCGCCCTCCTGTTGGCCTTGGCCGATGACGAACACATGGTCGGAGCTCGCCACACCAACTGGATCGGTCTCGGCCCGTTCCTCGAAGAAGATCTCGCGTTCTGCTCGATCGCCCAAGATGAACTTGGTCATGCAATCGGTCTCTATGAGATCCTGCTGAGCGATCTGCCTGACTCGGTCGAGCTCGACAAGTACGCCATGCTGCGTGATGCGGCTGACTATCGAAGCTGTTGGCTCGCCGAGGTCGACTGCAGCGAGTGGAGTGACTCGCTCGTTCGGCATTGGCTGTACGACCGCGCGGAGGCGCTGCGGTGGGGCGCGCTGACCGGCTGCCCCGACGAACGCGTCGCAGCCTTGGCCATCCGGGCGCTGCGTGAAGAGGCGTTCCATCTCGATCACGCGGAGCGCTTCATGGGCCGCGTGGCTGGTGCTGATGCCACCGGCAAGATCGCGGCGTCGATCAACCGTTTGATGCCGCTCGCCCGCGGACTGTGGGACGTTCCCGCCGAAGGCGACCCGATCGCGTCCGGCTTCACGTCTCGTCCCATCACCGAGCTGGCAGCCGAGTGGGAAACGTTGATCGCGGCTGATCTCGAACGGTGGGGCGCCGACAGCACGCTGCCTGGCAGCACGGTCTCAACCGATCAGGTGCACCGGACGATTCGCAGCGAAGGCTTCGACGCCTTCCATGCTGATCTCCAGCGCGTGATCCTGCTCGACACGTCCGCGATCTGGTAACCCGCATTCCCGAATTCCTCAGTCCATTTACACTTCCAACAACATCACCACAGGAGACATCCATGGCAACGCTCAGCGAGTTCTGCAAGATCGAAGCGAAACTGCACTTCACCCCCGTCGGCGCCACTGCCACCGGGTTCCGGGTCGACGTTCCCTTCGAAGGAACCGCCACATCGAGCCATTGGGAAGGCGAGCGTAAAGTGGCCGGCACCGACGTGGTTCGTGTCGGCTCCGACGGCGTGCAGCAACTCGAGATTCGTGCTCGCATCGGTGAGGGCAAGGACACCGTGGCGTACCAGGCGATTGGCCGGGGCAGCGATGCCACTGGCCCGCAGGAACTCATCGTCTTCGAGACGGCAAACGAGGATCTCGCATTCCTCAACTCCGCCATCGCGGTCGCCCTTGGCGGCATGGATGGCAACAAGCTCAGCTTGACCGTTTCACTCGTTTCGGCCTGAGCGCGACGGAGTCGGCACAGCAAACGTTGTGCCGACTCCGATCGGTCTGCCGGTCAACGGGCGGGGGTCAGTTGACGGTGCCGCGCAGGTACTTGCCGACGATGCCGCGGCGGACCTCTTGGGTTCCGGCGCCGATCTCGAGGAGCTTGGCGTCGCGGTAGAGGCGGTTGATCTCCATCTCCCACATGTAGCCGGCGCCACCGTGGACCTGGACAGACTCATCGGCGACCTCGCGCATCATCTTCGTCGCGTAGAGAATCGCTGCCGCGGAGTGCGCATGGATGGCGCCGTGGCCGGCGTCGCTTTCGTCGGCTTCGGCGCACATCGCGAGCACTCGATAGACGTACGCCTTGGCGAGTTCGACGCCGATCCACATGTCGGCGAGCTTGAACTCGATGGCCTGGAAGTCGATGATCGGCTTGTCGAACTGTTTGCGAGTGGTGGCGTGTTCCATGCTCAACTCGAGGCACCGTTCGGCCATCCCCACCGCTGCGGGTGCGAGGAAAATTCGCTCGACGTCGAGGCCACTCATCACCACGCCGACACCGCCGTTCACTTCGCCGACGATGTTGGCTGCCGGGACTCGACAGTCGTTGAACACGAGTTCGGCAGTGGGACTGCCGCGGTAGCCCATCTTGCTCAGTTTTTGTGCCACCGCGAACCCAGGCGTGTCGGTTTCCAGCACGAAGGCGGTGATCCCGCGGTGACCGGCTGCGAGGTCAGTCTTGGCGTAGACGAGGACGATGTCGGCGATCGGGCCGTTGGTGATGAACGTCTTGGATCCATTCAGGATGTACTCGTCGCCGTCCTGCACCGCGGTGGTGGCCATCGAACCGAGGGCATCTGAGCCGGCGCCCGGCTCGGTGAGACCAAGTGCTCCGATGATCGAACCGTCGCACATGCCGGGGAGGTAGCGCTGTTTGATGTCCTCGTTTGCGTTGCGCAGGATGTTGTTCCCGCACAGGTTGTCGTGCGCTCCCCACGTGAGCATCGCTGACGCGTTGTACTTGCCCATCGCTTGGCAGATCAGGCCCTGCTCGAACAGCCCGAGTCCTTGGCCGCCGTACTTCTCGGGCATGGTGATGCCGAGGTAGCCGTGTTGGGCGAACAGGGCGAACAGGTCATCGGGACACTCTTCGGTGTCGTCCATGTGCTGGGCGAGGGGGAGCAACTGCTCGCGGCTGAAGCGCTCGGCTTCATCGAGAATCTGTTGCTGGACGTCGTTCAGTTCGAAGGCGCCGGGGCTGAGCGTCGTGGTCATGATGTGCTCCTGTTCGAGAAGGTTCCGGCTGCTGGGCCGGTGGTGGCCCCACCTGCGAAGGCTTGGGCGATGTGCATCCAGTCGGTGGCAACGTCGCCGTTGACGGTGAGTCCGGTGTCGTCGATGTGGCGGCGCTGCGTGGTGACGAGACAGAAGTCGACCGCGGGGCCGGTGATCGAGTTGTCGGCATCGTCGGGGCCGAAGGTCCACGACTCACCTGATGGCGCCGTGAGTTCGACGCGCACCGGAGCGGTCGGCGCGTCCATCTGGCGGTTGATGTAGCTCCACTTGTGCGTGATGAATCCGAGCTGGGCGATGTGGCGAAGCCGATCGGTGGCTGGCCGCTCAGCGTGTGTGATGCCCGCCTGGTCGAGGGTGTCGATGATGTCTTGGCCATGCGCCCAGGCTTCCATCAGCCGTGCGGTGAGGAACGACTTGGCGCCCATCGAGGGGCCGTACCAGATCACTCGGTCGTCGTCTGCGAGCGTCGCTGAGGCTTCGGACAGTACGCCGCGATTGGTACGCCAGGCATGACACAGTTCTGAGGGCGTCATCGCTCGATAGTCCCCGAGCGTGGCGAGGTCCATGGCGTCTTCTGTCTCATTGTTTGCGGCGTCGGTCATCGCGCTCATCAACTCGGCGGTGAGTGCGGTGAAACGTTCGGGGTCGGTGATCGCCAACGAGGCGGTCCAGTCGAAGTAGGTGAGGTGGCCGATCTGGTCGGCGATGGTCCAGCGCGGACTCGGTGTGGGGAGTGCCCAGTGGTCGGCCTCGAGGTCGCCGACCACCGCGTCGAGCGCGTCTTGTTCAGCGATGAGGTCGGAGCGCACCGACGCGGCGGTGGCCGGCGTGGGTGCGGGTGAAGGTGCGGTCATCGGGTGCTCGCTGTCTGTTGAGGAGTGAGGTTCGCCGTGGTTTGAAGGAGCGATTGGAGGACGATGTCGGTCATCTCGTGGCTTGCTTCGTCGCGGGTCATACCGACGTCGGCGAGGATGCCTGGCTGGCTGAAGTAGAGGCCACTACCGGCCAGCATTCCTGCGGCGACGCCGGGAGATACTTCGCGAAACTCGCCGATGTCGATGCCACGTTCGATCAGCGATTCGCTGACCGACATCACATAGCGAAAGTGACGATCGAGGAGTCGCCGAGCAGCAGGATCATCGGCGAGGTCGTCAGCGAACGCCGCGGTCAACCGCTGCAATTCGAGTGCACCGTTGATGTACGAGCGGAGTTGCTCGGCAATCGTCTGGCCGGGATCGACAGAGTTGAGCGCAGTCCGCCCGACACGATGCAGGAACCGGCCGAGCACGATCAGGACCAACGCATCTTTCGACGGTGCGAGTTCGTAGAGCGTCCGACGTGAGCACCCGACGGACGCCGCGAGTTGGGCCA
>JAJCXU010000521.1 GCA_029263275.1 Ilumatobacter sp. | reverse complement strand
CGACGACCAGGTCTGCTCGAACCAGTCCGAGGAGGCGTTCCCACTCCTCGAAGTCGTAGGGCGGGTCGGCGAAGACGATGTCGCAGTCGAGCGACGGGGCCACGGCCATGACGTCCGAGCTGATCACTTTGGACCGGTCATCGAGATCGAGCGCCTCGAGGTTGTCCTCGAGGGCAAACCGCGCGTTCCGGTCTCGTTCGACGAACACGCAGCGCTCCGCACCTCGCGACAGGGCTTCGATGCCGATTGCGCCACTCCCGGCATACAGATCCGCGACGAGTGCACCGTCGAGGATTCCTGAGCTGCCGAGCGAGTTGAAGATCGCTTCACGGACACGGTCGGTCGTCGGCCGCGTGCTCGTGCCCTCCGGTGCAACGATCTTGCGTCCGCCCAGTTCTCCCGCCACCACTCGCATCGCCCCGATGATACGACCCCACCTTCCGCTTCCGGTGAGAGGTGAGAGGTGAGACCCGCACGTCAACGGGGATCTCACCGACGGCCTCGCGCATCGCCCTTCGGTGAACTCCCGGTTCCTGGGGTGATCTCACCTCTCACCGGACGCGGGGAACGGAACGTGGGCGGGGCAGACTGGGTGAATGATCACGCCGGACGCTCTCATCACGTGCATCGACTGTGGTGGCCGGTGCCACCTGCTGTCGATGCCGCGCGAAGACGGCGTGTGGCTGCCTGGCGACTGGGTGGCGTACCGCTGCGAAGACTGCCTTGACCGCTGGGACCTGCAGATTCCCGAAGACGCCGACGATGAAGCCGCTCGTGGCGACAGCGCAGGCGACGACTGGCTCTGAGCGTCAGCTCTTCGCCAGGAACTCCTCGTCCCGGTCGCTGAAGATCAGGTCGAGTTCGTCGGCGAGATCCGGGCGGCCTGCCAAATCAGGATCAGCATCGACGATTTCGAACGCTGCCTCGCGGGCCAGCTCGATGAGTTTGCGATCACGGCGCAACGACGCCAGTTTGAGATCGCTCCGCCCCTTCTGTGCGGTCGACATCAGCGTGCCTTCGCCGCGCAGGTCGAGGTCGACTTCGGCCAACTCGAAGCCGTCGGTCGTCGCCACGAGCGCTTCGATGCGCGGGTTGCCGACCAGTGGGTTGCCTTCGGCGTCTTCCTTCTGCTGAGTGACCAGCCAGCACGTCGATGCGTGCTGACCTCGGCCAACTCGACCGCGCAACTGATGCAGCTGCGCAATCCCGAAGCGGTCCGCATCGAGAATTGCCATCACGGTGGCGTTGGGGACGTCGACGCCGACCTCGATGACCGTGGTCGCCACCAAGACGTCGAGCTCACCACGTCGAAACTGGTCCATCGTGGCTTCCTTCTCGTCGGACGGCAGCTTGCCGTGCAACAGACCGAGACGCAGACCTTCGAGCTCACCGAACGCGAGTCGCTCGAGCGTCTCTTCTGCCGATGCCACCTCGAGCTTCTCGCTCTCGCCGACGAGTGGACACACCACGTACGCCTGGCGTCCGGCGGCAACTTCATCTTTGATGTCGTTCCAGACGCCGGCCTCCATCAGCGGCCCGTCGGCCCACATCGTCACGATCGGCGTACGACCGGGCGGCAGCTCGTCGAGAACGCTCACGTCGAGGTCGCCGTACACGGTCATCGCCGCGGTCCGCGGGATCGGTGTCGCCGTCATCACGAGCGTGTCGGGCACCGCGCCGTCGGCGGTCTTTTCGCGTAGGGCCGCGCGTTGTTCGACGCCAAAGCGGTGTTGTTCATCGACCACGACCACGCCGAGGCTGGCGAAGTCGACCGCGTCCTGGATAAGTGCATGCGTACCGATCGCGATGTCGACTGATCCATCGGCCAGGCCAGCGAGCACATCTTTGCGGTTGGCACCGGTGACACGGTTGGTCAAGAGTTCGACGCGCAGCGGCCGATCGCCGAACAGGTTGCCGGGGTCCGGCACCGTGATGCCGTCGAGCATCGCTCGCACGGACGTGGCGTGCTGCTCGGCCAGCACTTCGGTCGGCGCCATCAATGCCCCTTGGTGGCCACCATCGACTGCGGCCAGCATCGCGGCGACGGCAACCACCGTCTTGCCGGATCCGACGTCGCCTTGCAGCAGTCGATGCATCGGATGTCCGCTGGCCAGATCGGCATTGATCTCGGCAATCGTGCGTTCCTGTGCTGCAGTCATGGGGAACGGCAGCGCCGCGTGGAATCGTTGCACCATCTCCCCGCCCACGACGTGCTCGATGCCGAGCGCTTCACGTTCCAACGATCGCTTGCGAAGGACCAAGACGAGCTGAACGCGGAGCAGTTCATCGAACGCCAGGCGGTAGCGCGCGAGTTCCTTCGTCTTCATGTCATCGGGGAGGTGGATGCCCGCAAACGCGTCAGATCGATCGATGAGGCCGAGTCGGCGCCGAATCGATTCGGGTACCGGGTCAGCGATGCCCCGCTCGGCACATCGTCGGAGCGTCTCTTCGACCCAGCCCGCCATCTCCCAGGTGTTGATCTGCGCCTTCTCGCTCTGGGGATAGATCGGCACGATCTTGCCAGTGCGGTCGCCGATCATGTCGACGACGGGGTTGGACATCTGCAACCCGCCTCGATACGTGTCGGCCTTGCCGTACAGCGCGACGTGCAGGCCTTCTTTCAGCTGGCGTTCCCGCCACGGCTGGTTAAAGAAGACCAGATCCATCCGCCCCGATCCGTCGCCCACGTTGACGTTGACCATCGTGCGCCGGTTGCGTGTCGTCCGTTTCGTCACCGATCGAATCGTGACCAGCACCAGCGCTTCTTCGCCGGGGACGAGGTCGGCGATGCGCGCTTCGTTGGTGCGGTCGATCCACCGACGGGGATAAGTGGTGACGAGATCGAACAGGTTCGTGATGTCCACCTTGGCCAAGGAGGCCTGCTTCTTCTCCCCCACCCCACGCAACCGTTCAACAGGAATCTGGGAAAGGTCCCGCAAGGAGATCGGTGACGAAGCAGCCATCAGCGCAGATTCTGCCCCAAGAACCCCAGACCGCGCTCACACCCAACGGCATCGCGATCCTCCATCAGTTCTCATAGTAGGCGGCGTCAGATCGTTCGAGGCCAAGGCGCGGGATGACGAAGTTGAGCTTGCTCAATGAGGAAATCCCGCAACGCAGGGATCGGGCGATCTGGCCCGCCTATTCGACTCCGAAGAGGTAGGGGTAGAGCGGCTGCCCGCCGTGTTGGACCTCGATGGCAACGTCACCGCGATGGTCGCTGAGCCACCCTTCGATCTCCGCAGTGTCGTCGGCGGCTGCATCAGCCCCGACCACGACGGTCACCAGCTCAGCGGACTCGTCGACGAGGGCTTCGAGCAACGCAATCGACGCGCCAACCGACGAGTCGCTGATTGCCGCGATGCCGTCGCCCTTGACGATGCCGATCCAGTCGCCGGTCGAGATTGGACCGGCCTCGGAGTTCGTGTCACGGATGGCCTGCGTGACTTCTCCCGTGGCAACGGACTCGGCCGCATCGTTCATCTCTGCGCCGTTGGCGTCGACCGAACCCTCGGGGTCGTACACGACGAGCGCGGCGAGCGCTTCGGGCATCGATCGAGTCGGCACGACGACGACATGCTTCGCGGTCAATGCATCGATCTGGTCTGCCACCGGGATGATGTTCTTGTTGTTCGGCAGGATGATGACCTGTTGCGCATTGACGTGTTCGACGGTGTCGAGCAACTCAGCCGTGGAGGGGTTCATCGTCTGGCCGCCGGTGACGACACCTTGCACGCCGAGTTGGGCGAACAACTCAACGAGTCCTTCCCCAGAGCAGACCGCAACAACTGCCGTGGTCACCGATGGCAGGCCAGCGCCGGCGCGGGTGGCGGTGGCGTCGGTTCCCGGGTCGCCATCTCCGCCCATTGCGGCCTCGCGCTTCGCGTGTTCCTCGTCGACCTCTTCGAACAGATCGGTGACACGGATCTGCTTCGGGCGTCCACCGAGGTCGAGCGGCACTTCGATCGCTGCGCCGATGTCGTTGGTGTGGATGTGGCAATTCCAGATGCCGTCACCACCGACGACGACGATCGAGTCACCGATCGCTCCCCAGCCAGACTTGAACTCGTCGATCCGGGTGTCGTCGAGATCCATGAAGTACATGACCTCGTACCGCTGGTCGGCCACATCGACCTCGCCGGCGCCACCGACCTTCGTCGAACCCGAGCGGGGCGTCGGTGCATCGAAGGCTGCGGCCACCGCGCCGCCCGAACCATCGTCTTCTTCGGCTTCGGGCAACGGGGACCCATCGACAACGTGCAAGGCAGAGTCGAGCAACAGCAGGAATCCGGCGCCACCGGCGTCGACCACTCCTGCTTCCTTCAACACCGGGAGGAGTTCGGGTGTGTTGGCGAGCGCGACTCGGCCCGCCTCATGCGCCGCTCGAACGACCTCGACCAGTGATCCACCGGCATCGGCGGCCTCCTTGGCGGCGTCGGCGCTCAACCGGACCACCGTGAGGATGGTGCCTTCAATCGGCTTCAGGACCGCCTGGTACGCACCCGCGGCGGCGGCCTGCATCGCCTCAGCAAACTTCGCGCCACTTGCCGGTGCCTGTTCCTTGAGCGTGCTGGCGAGGCCGCGCATGATCTGCGACAGGATGACGCCGCTGTTGCCGCGGGCACCCATGAGCGAACCATGCGAGATGGCGTCACACGTGGCATCGAGGTCATCAGCGTCGGCGCTGTCCATCTCGGCGACGACCGCGTCGAGCGTTCGCGCCATGTTGGTACCGGTGTCGCCATCGGGCACGGGATAGACGTTCAATCGGTTGAGCCAACCGGCGTGCGCCTTGACGGTGTCGCGGAAGGTGCGAACCGTGTCGCGCAGTGCTTCGGTGTTCAACCGTTCAAGTGTTGGCACGACCACGGAGCCTACGGTGTGGCCGATGGCGGCACATACTGGCGAGACATACTGGCGGCTCATACTGCTCACCGGTTGTGTTGCGGGTCGGCGTTGGTAGCCTCACGTGGCTGTTTCAGCGCGCTGTCGTGCGCTGCAACTGACTCGAACTGATCTGAAGCGAAGCGTCGCAGGAGAATCCAATGGCATCAAAGTGTGAAATGTGTGGCAAGGGCCCTTCGTGGGGTATGTCGGTGTCGCACTCGCACCGTCGTACCAAGCGTCGTTGGAACCCGAACATCCAGCGTGTCCGCGCACTGGTCAACGGTTCAACGAAGCGTGTCAACGTCTGCACGGGCTGCATCAAGTCCGGCAAGGTCGTCAAGGCCGGCTGAGCCGGTCATCGCACCATGCAAGGCGTCATCAAGGCATATGACCCGACGACCGGCGACGGTCTCATCATGTGCGACACCGATCTCCAAGACTACGAACTCGCGGGCAACGCCCTCGAGGGTTCACTCTTCCGCATGCTGCGCCAAGGCCAGCGTGTGATCTTCGTCCTCGACGATGCCGGCCGAGCTACCCAGCTCAGCCTCGGCTCCGAGGTCGACATGGGCACCCCCGGCCACACGGCCTGAGCACCCGGCTGCTGTTCACCTGCCTCCATTGAGGCACGGGTGATCTCCGCGTTCCGACTTGAGTCCCGGGCTGGATATCTCCGCGGCTGCCATCGGCTGACTGACGTGCTCCATCGTTGGAGGTGATTCTCTCTTCACACCTATCGTTTTTTGTGATGGGGTATGGCTTCTGGTGATGGAAGCGCTTACAAGACGTATGACATTGCACACTCGCTGACGCCAGGGCCTAACGTTCCCATTCGAACATTCTCGAACACGACGCTGCATTCAGCGAGGAGCACAGCATGAGTGGAACCACCAGTAACCAACGGCTCAAGGACTGGGTCGCCGATTGGGCGGCCATCATGCAGCCGGCCGACATCTACTGGTGTGACGGATCCGCTGATGAGTACGAACGACTCTGCCAACAACTGGTCGACTCGGGCACATTCACGAAGCTCGACGAGGCGAAGCGGCCGAACAGCTACTGGGCCCACTCCGACCCGGGCGACGTCGCTCGAGTCGAAGATCGCACGTTCATCTGCTCGGCGACCGAGGAGGAAGCCGGTCCGAACAACAACTGGCGTGACCCCGCGGAGATGCAAGCGGAGATGAAGCGCCTCTACACCGGCGCCATGAAGGGCCGCACGATGTATGTGGTGCCCTTCTCGATGGGGCCCCTTGGCTCCCCCATCGCCCACATCGGGGTCCAGCTGACCGACTCGGCATACGTCGCGACCAACATGCGAATCATGACCCGTATGGGCCAAGGCGCGCTCGACGCACTCGGTGACGACCAGTGGGTCCCTTGTCTCCACTCCGTTGGCGCCCCGCTCATCGACGGCGCCGTCGATGTTCCGTGGCCGTGTGACGCCGAGAACAAGTACATCGTCCACTTCCCCGACACTCGCGAGATCATGTCGTACGGGTCGGGTTACGGCGGCAACGCACTGCTCGGCAAGAAGTGCTTCGCACTGCGTATCGCTTCGGTGATGGCTCGTGACGACGGCTGGCTCGCCGAGCACATGCTGATCCTCAAGCTGACCAACCCGCAGGGCGAGTCGAAGTTCATCGCCGGGGCCTTCCCGTCTGCGTGCGGCAAGACGAACCTCGCCATGTTGATGCCAACGATTCCCGGCTGGAAGGCCGAGACCATCGGTGACGACATCTGCTGGATGAAGATCGGCGACGACGGTCGGCTCTACGCGATCAACCCCGAGGCTGGATTCTTCGGTGTCGCACCCGGCACCAGCCATGAAACGAACCACAACGCCATGGAGACGCTGTGGGGCAACTGCATCTACACCAACACCGCACTGACCGATGACGGTGATATCTGGTGGGAAGAGATGACCGAGGATGCGCCCGCACGCGCCACCGACTGGCGCGGCAACCCGTGGAACCCAGAGATCGACACCCCGGCCGCTCACCCCAACGCCCGCTTCACGGCGCCGGCCTCGCAGTGCCCGTCGATCGGCGCCGAGTGGGAAGACCCCGCTGGCGTGCCCATCTCGGCAATCCTGTTCGGCGGCCGCCGCCGCACGACAGTGCCATTGGTGACCGAAGCCAACGACTGGGATCACGGCGTGTTCCTCGGCTCGATCATGGCGTCTGAGAAGACCGCGGCAGCCGAAGGTGTGCAGGGCGAGCTTCGATTCGATCCGATGGCGATGCTGCCCTTCTGTGGCTACAACTACGCCGACTACTTCAGCCATTGGCTGTCGATGAAGGACAAGACCGACGAGTCGAACCTGCCGAAGATCTTCTTCGTCAACTGGTTCCGCCGCGACGAAGAGGGCCGCTTCCTCTGGCCCGGCTTCGGCGAGAACAGCCGCGTGCTCAAATGGGTGTTCGAGCGGGTCGATGGCACCGTCGACGCCGTCGACACCCCGATCGGCAAGCTGCCGGTCAAGGACCAGCTCGACTTGTCGGGTCTCGACATCGACGATGACGACCTCGATCGCATCCTCGCTGTCGACACCGAGGGCTGGAAGAGCGCCGTGCCGCAGATCCGCGAGCACTTCGGTCAGTTCGGAGACCGCCTCCCGGCCGAACTGACCAGCGCTGTCGATCAACTCGAAGCAGCGCTCTGACCTGACCGGTCAGAAAACGACAAAAGCGGTCAGTATGTGCCTGGCACAGACTGACCGCTTTCGTTCGATGATTCAGGCGTTGTGCGGAACCACTGCGACGGCCTTGCGGCCCCGATGGTTACCGAACTCGACCACGCCGTCGGCCAATGCGAACAGCGAGTCGTCCTTGGCCTTGCCGACGTTGTCGCCGGGGTGGAACTTGGTGCCGCGCTGGCGGACGATGATGGCACCGGTGCGGATCTCAG
>JAJCXU010000520.1 GCA_029263275.1 Ilumatobacter sp. | reverse complement strand
CGACTTCCCGAGGCGCGCACCGCCGGGGGCGCACTCCCCTACCCGCCGCAGCTTGCACCCAACGCCACGCGCCAGACTCCCGGCGACAGCACCCACCAGATCCGCACGACCGATCCACACTCCCGGCGCGTCGCCATCACCGGCGTAGTAGTCCTCGACGCCGGCGACGACCGACGACTCGTAGTAGTCGGCGTTGCCTGGATTGACTTTGCCGACCGTCAACATGACACGACCAGCGCACGACCACCATGGTGCAAATGTCTGAAACCATTTCCGAAACTGGCGGGGCGACCTCCACACGACATGACGGCCTCAGACCTCGAAGAGCCGAGGGGCGCACCCGGGCTCAGCGGCCGGCGGCGTGACCGGCTCCGAGGACTCCGAGCGAGGGCCGGCCGAGCACGGGCGTTCGACGACCGGAATGGGCCACGTGATCGGCGCGCCCAGAAAGCGCTCGAACGCCGCACGAGGAACTCGAGTGAGGCGACCGACCTTGATGGCCGGGATCTCCTTGTCGCTGCCGGTGGCGATGAACCGAGCCGTCGAGGCGTACGCGAACGTGAGCCCCACTCGGAGCAGTGCCGCGGCCTCGGCTACGCCGAGCAGGTCAGGAACGTCGACCCGCTGGTCGACCTCGAATCGAACACTCACCGTGGCGCACCTCCATCGAACCGTCAGAAACGACGGAGGCGCATCGCAGCTTCCTCACTTGCGGCGAGGTGGTGTAGTCAGCGCTTGGCCGTCACTGAGGTAAAGGCGCGCCTGTTCGCGAAACGGGACACGGGTGTGGGCCGGTCGAGGGCCCTTCGACATTCTGGGAGGAAGCTCTTAAGCCGGACCCGCATCAATGAGCGCCCGGGCTCGCACGACTTCCTCTCGAAGCAGACGGACAACGAGGTCTCCGTCCAGCCCTTCGGTCATCGAACTAGACACTTCGATTTGTTCAGCGCCCGGGTTCGGAACGACGATCTGGCCCGTCGGCGTGACCTGAAAGGTGTTTTCTTCCAGAGCTTCAACCGCGCCGATCAAGCTTCCGAAGTGTCCAATAGTGGCCTTCCAGAGCGTGTCTGCAACTTGCCGCTCATCGTCAACCGCCGGGTCGCGTACGGAACCATCATCTGCTTCTTCGATCTCGGCAACACCTTCGTGAATCTCGCGAACGATGCTCTCGATCCGGCCTGGCTCTCCGATGTTCTCCAAGAATTCGTAGCCCGCGTTGACCTGCTCAATCACGAACGATGCGACGGCGACCGTGGACAAGGTGAGCGCACCCAACCGTCCGAGTGACTGACGAGGATCGCGTTCTGTGTTGACAACTAGCGTCAACTCGTCAGCGATGGAATCAATCGTCTGAGACCATCCACGTACAATCCCCCGCTGACTCGGTGACATCTGGCCTTCGAACAGTTTCACATAGTTCTGAACCTCGACGGCGAGCCCTCTCAACCGGCCGGACTGTTGCTCAACGACCGACTTGAGACCCGGTTCGCTGCTCTTTCGACCGCCCATCACTAGAGACTCGCGCAGTCGAAGGAGGTCTCGGAAACCCTTAGGTGGAGATTGCGTGGTCGTACGGTGCTGGCCGGACGGTTGAGCGTCAGTCGGTCGGCCCCAGGAGGTTGCCGATGACGTCGGCAGCGTCACGGTCGCTGGCTTCTAGGAAGTGGGCGTAGACGTTCAGCGTCGTGGCGGAGTTGGCGTGGCCGAGTCGGCCGCTCACCGTCGGCACCGGCACGCCGGCCGCAAGCAGTTGCGTCGCGTGGAGATGCCGCAGATCGTGTAGTCGGATGCCCTTCAGGCCGGCGCGCTTCTGGACACGACCGAACCCGCTCGTGATCGTGTCTGGGTGTAACGGGTCGGACCCGTCGGCGGTCGTGGTGAACACATAGCCGTCCTCGTTGAACGGCAGCTCGCACACCTCGGCACGATGCTTCACACGATCGCGTTGGACCTCGAGAATCGCGATCGTGTCATCGTCCAAGGAGATCTTGCGGGCCGCGTGCGACTTCGTGTCCTTCACGATCGTGCCACCGGGGACCGACGCGATCGACCGCTTGATCGACAGCGTCCGTGCGCCCCGATCGACGTCGGACCATCGGATGCCGCAGACCTCTCCACGTCGTGCGCCCGTCGCCGCGAGCACACGAAGCAGCGCAGCCAACTCGACGTCGTAAGCATCGGCCGTCGCAAGCAGTTTGCGCGTGTCGGCGAGCGACGGGGGAGTGATCTCCTTCGTCCGCAACTTCGGTGGGGACGCGCTCACGACGGGATTGACCGGAATCCATCCCCACTTCACCGCCTGGCCGAGTGAGCCGCGCAGAATCGCGTGCACGTGGCGCACGGTGCCCGGCGACAGTTCGTGCTCTCGGGTGAGTGCTGCGTAGTACGCATCGATCCGCTGCGTCGTGACCTTGCTCAGTCGCAGCTTCCCGAGGTCGGGCCCGAGCCGACGGTTCACGATCCGTCGATACTCGCGAGCAGTCGTGGGCGAGAGCCGGTCGTCGACCTGGTCGAGCCACCGAGCCAGCAGCTCGTTGAGCGTGGTCGACGACGACGAGATCTTGCCCTCGGCAACCTGAGCGACGAGTGCCGAGAGAGCCCGCTGGGCCTCGCGTTTCGTACCGACATGTGTGCGGCTCAACTGCTTCTGGCGACCGCTCACGGCGTCGCGCGGCAGCTGAACGATCAACTCCCAGTTGCCCGGGCGGCGCTCACGCAGTGTGCCCTTCATGGTGCAAACCGTACAGCAATAACTTGGTTAGAACTTGGTTGAGTCCTACCAGTTTGATTCTTAATCACTGAGAAACATCTGTCTACCAGGTGTTTCGTCGAGCCCAGACCGAGAGTCGAACTCGGGACCTACGCATTACGAATGCGTTGCTCTACCAACTGAGCTATCTGGGCAGCAGTTCGTTCCGTTGCCGGAATGAACGAGCCGATGATACCGGGACCCCGAATAGTCACCACGTACGGATTGTCGAGAACCCGATCAAGCGTCCGGGTCGACCAGCCGCTCGACGCCAAGGTTGAATCGCTCGGCGACCCGCGACACCACCGGGTCGAGTCCTTCGTGCTCTCGCGAGTGGGCGATCGTGAGGTCGGGCTCGCCAGCATCTGTGATGAGTACGAGCTCGGCGCTGCCCGGTCCCTTGGCCGGAGTGAGGACGTGGTGCTGGAGCGCCGGGCGGGGGCAGATGTCCCGGATGGTCGAGACGTGTGCCGTGCTCAGTCCGAATCCGCTGGCATCGCGCCAGAACGTCAGGCCGTCGAGCCCCGAACGGGTGTGGACCCTCGTCTGGCCGGGAGACGCAACCGGCGCGAACTCAGCCGGAATCGGCACGCGTTCGACCGCGGATCGAATGCGGGGAGCGAGCGGATCGT
>JAJCXU010000519.1 GCA_029263275.1 Ilumatobacter sp. | reverse complement strand
GCACCGCACGTCGTTGACGCGCTTGCCGACGAGGCGATCATTCTCGCCGTCGACGGCGGACTGGATCATGCACTCGCTGCCGGGCTCCGTCCATCGAGACTGATTGGCGACCTCGATTCCGTCAGTCATGACGGTCTGAAGTGGGCCGGAGCGCACGCCACGATCTCCCGCCACCCGACCGACAAGGATCAGACCGACACCGAACTGGCATTGGCGTTCGCCACCGACATGAACCCGGCTCGCATCACGTTGGTCGGCGGCGGCGATCGATTCGACCACAGCGTGGCAGCGATTGGCGCCCTGGGCCATCACATGCTCACGTCGGTGCCACACCTCGACGGCTGGTGGAATGGTGAGCACCTCGATGTGCTCCACGGCCCGGGTGTAGCTGAGCTCGAACTCACGCCCGGCTCGACGTTGTCGTTGGTCGCGCTCCACGGTCCCTGTACCGGCGTCTCGATCAGCGGTACGAAGTGGCCCCTCGACGACGTCGAACTCGCCGCACTGGTCGGACGGGGCGTCAGCAACGAAGTCGACCAAGCCGGTATCGCCACCATCAGCGTCTCCACGGGCGTGCTCACGATCTTCGATCAGCCGCCGGCTTCCCCCTCCGCCCAAACCCTCCGCTCCAAGAAGGCACAACAATGACCCCCCGAACCCTCGCTCCTGGCCTCGCCGTGCTCGCTGCCATCTCCCTCGCTGCTGCATCGTGTTCCAGCGATGACACGCCCGATGCCATCACGCTGGTCGCCTACGACTCATTCCCTGACGCTGACACCTCGCTGAACGAGGCGCTCGCCGCGTTCAGCGCCGACACCGGCATCGCCGTCGAGATCCTGATCGCCGGCGACACGGGAACCATGCTGTCCAAGGCCGCACTCACCGCTGGCAATCCGGAGGGCGACGTGATGTTCGGCATCGACAACACGTTCCTGTCACGAGCGTTGAACGAGGGCGTGTTCGAAGCGGCGGCAACACCGGTCACCGCAGACCTCCCCGAAGCGTTCACGCAGCTCGCTCCGGACGGACTCGCGGTGCCGGTCGACTTCGGTGATGTCTGCATCAATTACGACATCGCCTGGTTTGCCGACGCCGGGATTGCTGTCCCCTCCTCGTTGGCCGACCTGATCGACCCCACCTACGCCAACTTGCTCGCTGTGCAGAACCCGGCCACGTCGTCACCTGGCCTCGCCTTCCTCCTCGCGAGCATCGACGAGTTCGGTGACGACGGGTGGCAGGACTATTGGGCGGCGCTGCGGGACAACGGCGTGCAGGTCCTCGATGGTTGGACCGAGGCGTACTACGGCAGCTTCACCGGTGCCGGCGGCAGCGATCGACCACTCGTCGTGTCCTACGGTTCGAGCCCGCCCGCAGAAGTGATCTTCGCCGAACCGGCACGCGACGACGCCCCCACGACGGTGATCGAATCAACATGTTTCCGTCAGGTCGAGTTCGCAGGTGTGCTCGCCGGAACCGAGCACCCCGACGAAGCAGCGCAGCTGCTCGACTTCCTCGTCGGCGAGACATTCCAGGCCGAACTCGCCCTCAACCTGTTCGTGTACCCGAGCAACCCGGCAGTCGACCTCCCACAGGAGTTCATCGACTTCGCCGTCGTGCCCGAGTCATCGCGATCAATCGACGCCAATCGCATCGACGCGAACCGCAGTGACTGGATCGACGCATGGACCACGTTGGTCCTCGACTGAGCAGTCACGCCCCATCGCGGCTACCCCGTCGATTGGTGGCCGCGCTCGCTGCGCCACCAGCGGTGGGGCTTGCCGTGTTCTATGTGTGGCCATTTCTGACACTGCTCGCTCGAGCCGTCGACGGCGGCTCTATCGGCGACACATTGCGGCGGTCGTCCACCTGGGACGTCGCCTGGTTCACGCTCTGGCAGGCAGTCGTGTCAACGATGATCACGGTGATCGTCGGGATCGCCCCGGCCTACATCGTCGCTCGATTCAGCTTTCGCGGCCGGCAGTTGCTGCTCGGGCTCCTCACCGCAATCTTCGTCCTGCCGACCGTGGTCATGGGTGCCGCATTCCTCGCGTTGCTGCCCGATGGTCTCGATCGCAGCGTCACGGCCGTCATCGCCGCTCACGTCGTGTTCAACCTCGCGGTTGTCGTCCGCACCGTCGGTCCGTTCTGGGAACAGCTGTCCACCGACATGGAAGGAGCCGCCGCAGCGTTGGGTGCGTCACCTTGGCGAGTGTTCACCACGATCACCTTGCCGTTAATCCGGCCGGCCCTCGTTGCTGCCGCGTCGATCGTCTTCGTCTTCTCGTTCACCTCGTTTGGTGTGGTGCGCGTGCTCGGTGCTGCCGGCACCCGAACGATCGAAGTCGAGGTGTGGCGACAGGCAGTCCAGCTCGGCGACATCGGAACCGCAGCGGTGTTGTCAGTCCTGCAGTTGGTCGTTCTCGCTGTGGTCATCGCCTGGTCAACGGTTATCCAGCGCCGCAGCGCCCGCGCGCTCAGTCTGGAACCGAACGTACGGCGAGCGCCGCGACCCGGCCGAGAGCGGCGCCGCGTCGCGCTGATCGGCCTCGTGTCGTATGTGGTGTGCGGAGCGCCTGTGGTGGCACTCATCACACAGTCATTCTCGACTCCGTCGGGCTGGTCGACAGCTGCGTGGACACAGCTCGGTGAGACCGAGGTGCGGCCCGGCATCCGCCTCGGACTCGACCCGCTTGACGCCATCCGCAACTCGGTCGAGAACGCGCTGTGGGCCACGCTGTTCGCCACGGTGATCGGTGCCCTCGCCAGCCTCGCAATCGCCGCGGCGCGCAACGCCGGCCGCCTCCTCGACATTGGCCTGATGCTCCCGGTTGGAACCTCTGCCGTGACGATCGGATTCGGCATGCTGATCACGTTCGACCAATCGCCTTACGACTGGCGAGCGGAATGGTGGCTCGTCCCGGTCGGCCATGCGCTCGTCGCTGTGCCGTTCGTCGTACGCACCACGGTGGGTGTACTGCGCTCGGTCGATCCCGAGTTGCGCGCCGCAGCGGCCACGCTCGGGGCCACGCCCACCGGAGCATGGCGCGCCGTGGTCGTGCCGTTTCTGTGGCGCCCGTTAGCCGTCGGAGCGGCGCTCGCCGCTGCGATCTCCTTGGGCGAGTTCGGTGCGACCAGCTTCTTGTCGAGGTCTGGAGGCGAGACGGTGCCCATCGCCATCGAGCAGCTCCTGGGTCGTACCGGTTCGCTGCTGCAGGCACAGGCGTACGTCCTCGCCACGTTGTTGGCAATCGTCACCATCGGCCTCGTCGTCGTGGTCGACCGCAGTCACGAACTCCGCGGCATCATCCGCTCAACGACCCAGCCGCCAGCAATCGACCAGACTGATCGGCAATGACCCACCTCACCGTCGACGATGTCGAGCTGTCCTACGGTGACACCGCCGTACTCACCGGCGCCTCATTGGCCGTTGACCGCGGCGAGGTGGTCGCGGTCCTCGGGCCGTCCGGGAGCGGCAAGAGCACCCTCCTACGCGTCATCGCTGGGATCACCGTGCCCGATGCCGGATCGATCACCCTGGCCGATGTCGACATCACCAACGTGGCGACGCACCGGCGCGGCGTGGGCATGGTGTTCCAGGACAATCAGCTATTC
>JAJCXU010000518.1 GCA_029263275.1 Ilumatobacter sp. | reverse complement strand
CCCGAACCCTTCATAGAGCGGAACGGTCGCGACCAGAGCGCAGGCGTCCATCAAGTGAGCGAGATCGGAGTCAGTGATACGGCCGACGCGCAGCACTCGTGGCGGGTCTGGATGGTTGCCCTCGTCCGCAAAGACGTGTGAGGCGGAACCGCCAACGAGGACAAGACTGAGGTCGGAGCGTTCGACGCGGCGCCAGGCAGCAAGCAGCGACTGCAGATTCTTTCTCGGGTCCGACGTTGCCACGCTGAGCACAAACCGTTGGTCGAGCAGTGGTCGGATCGCCTCGGATGGCGGCGCGGTGGGTTCGCGCCGGGTCGGGACGTTGGGAATGACGACGACCTCGTCCACGCGGTCTGCTTCGGCCTTGACGTCACTGGCGGCCGAACTGCTCACCGAGGCGAGCACGCGCACCCGACGTCCAACACGGCGTGTCATGAAGCGCGCCTTCCAGCGGTACGCACGAGAGAACCATTCAGGGCCGACCATTGGGCCGGTGTCGTGGATGATGAGCAGCTGGCGTCGCTTGATCCACGGACCGGTGTTGCACGGACTGATCAGTGGCTGGCCAAGACAACGAAGAGGAAGAATGCACTGCTCCCAGATGTCGGACAGGCCCGGTCGGCGCCAGAGTCGGCTCGGTTGCAGTTCGTCACCGTCGAATCCGTCGAGCAGTTCTGCTGCGTAGAAGTCGACGCCTGTTGCTGCGGTTCGGGTGCGGAATCGAGCGTTGACGGCGACCCGATTGGAACGAGGGATCATCATTGTGGTCCGTGCTGGGTCGCCGGGGCACGCCTGCGGGCCCGCGGCGTTGGGTGTCCGAGCGCAGGTTGGGTCGGTCGCCGCCTTAGGCGATTGCTGTCGGCCGTCGCTCCGATCGCGAACGCGACGGCGCAGGCCAGCAGAAATGTCGGCGACTGCACCCGGTCTTCGGTCATGGCCAGGATGAACAACGCAGCGAGGAGGCCTGAGATCTTGCGGACGTCCACGCGGTCGGCGATGATCAGCATGAGGACCACGATCGCGAAGATCCACAGGCTTCCGAACAGCAGCCCGCCGACATCGAGCATCCAGGCCAGCGAGTTGTGCCGTGTCAACACCTCGCCGTCTGGCAAGAACGTCGCGTCATGCAGCAATTCGAGTGGGCCAGCAGAACGCTCCTTGGCGTTTTCGCTGTCGTCGAAATTGAGGAGACGGGCGCGCAGATCGGGCGTGACGATGGTGAGGGTGAGGAGTGCGCCGCCCAGCATCAGCGCAAGGCGCCCGAGACGGCCCGATCGACCTGCAGGTCGAATCAGAATGCCGGCGACGAGTGCGAGCAGCGAGAATCGCGACAGGGTGAACATGGTGCCGACCACGAAGACGCCGAAGACGATGTAGCGGATCGTGATTCGATCGAATCGTTCGAGGCTGACGAGTGCGGCAATCGCAAAGATGAGCGCTGCCTCGTTGGGATGCCCGGCAAGGCCTTGCAGCCGCATCAGTCCTGAGGCGCTCAACGGTGGTCCAGACGACGCGCCCACCAACCAGTCGAACGATGCGCGGTGTTCGCCAAGCGAATTGAAGGTTGCGAGCGAGTCGCTGAGCGAGCCGGCACTGGCGTAGCCGATTGCTCCGACGATGAGGTGGAGTGCTCCGCCGATGAGGAAGCCATCGACAAGGGCTCGACGCCAACGCCGATCATTCCATCCAGCGATGACGATGAGGCCGGCACCAACCGTGCGGAACACGAGGTGGTTGGACGATGGCAACACGAGTCCGACGATCGCGATCAGCGTCAGCATGGCGAACATGAGCCGCGCATTGTGCGGGAGCGCTCGCCGGCGATTGTTGATGATTTGCCAGAGAGCAATGACCATCAGTAGGTCGAACGCTCGAACTCCGTTCTCACCGCCGGTCAGCTGGACTCCGACCGTCGCAGCTGCGGTGACGATGATGATGCCAATCGTGACGATGTCGAGACGTTTCGACGGTGTCTCCTCGGCTCGGGCGGCTCGCCGCCGCCGGGCCTTCGGCTCAGCGAAGCGGAGAGACGTCACGGAGGTGATGATAGTGACGACGATGTGGGGCGTCTGGGGACACGCACGGTGCTCGACCGCTGGGCGACAGGTTCTGCTCAAGCAGTTGGCATCGCCTGCCGATACTCGAGAGAGAACCATGGATCGTCGCGAAGCACTGAAGAAACTCGGCGTTGGGACTGCAATTGCAGTCTCGGCCCCCGCGCTGCTTCCTTCGACGCGGGTGGCCTACGCCGCGTCCGGTGGCATTGGCCAGACCGGTCTCGTTGGCGTGCCGCTGGCGGGTGACCCGGTTCCCTGGAACCGAACATACGACGCGGCCAACTCGTGGCGTGAGGTCAAGTTCCACTTCGACAACTCCTCTGTGTCGTGCGCCGACGGCAGCGCCCCCGAGTTTTCGGTGCAGTGGCGCATCGTCAGCGTGAGCTTTGCGAAGCGCAACGGCTGGAAACGGATTCGGATGACGTCGGTTCGAGGCGACGCCAACGTCCCGTACCACCAGAGCTACCCCGCTGGTTACGAGCTCGCCAGTTCGCCGCTCGTGAAGACGACCTACAGCGGCGGTGGCTATGGCGCCGTTGCCTACTCGACGACATTCCTGATGCGGAACCGTTACGAGTGGGGCGAGAAGAAGGATCAAGACGGCTACGTCGACGGAAGCACGAGCTACGTCGTCGGGGCCCGCTGTCGCTGGCACTGCCCCGGCGCCAGCACCGACGTCGTCGCGGAGTACCAATTCTCCGGCTCGGCGCTCGGCACGCCCAGCACCGTCAACGTGAGCTGGGACGATCAGGCACCTGCCTGACGTCGCGCTCGCCACGAACGAGCTACTCGTGACTTCCGCCGTCGCCGCCACTTCGAATCCGTCCCGACTGGCGACAGCGCGTCTGTCGTACCGCGCTGAGCAGGCAGTGACCGCGATTGCCGTCGCAGGCACTTCCGTGTTGGCCGTTCTTTCGGGTGCTGCCCCCACCGGCTCCGCAACCGTCGACGCAGCACTGATCATCCTCGTATGCGCTGTGGCCGTGCTCGCTGCTGGAACGGCTCCGTGGTGGATGGTTGCGCTCGTTGCGGTGATGGCATCCGCGTTGGTGGCGAGTCCAGCGTTGCTCTGCATCGGTGTCGCGGCAGCGGCGCTCGCGCTCCTGTCAGGTCACCGGCACACCGACGAATCAGCGCTTCGTTCATTGGCGGCCGGATTGGTCGTCGCGATGTTGTTCCGGCTCCACGTCGGAACGTTCGGTGTCTCAGCCGTGGTCGGCCTCACGCTCGGTGTCGCCCTGATCATCGGCGGCATCGTCGGGCTGGACCCGGCAACGCGCCGCCGGCTCGCCCTGGCGAGCGGCCTGCTTGGGGTGCTCGCCGTCGGCCTGCTCGCGGCAATCGCGATCCAAGCGAGAAGCGTCGGCCGTGATGCGTCGGCCGCGATGTCGCTGACCGACGAGGCCGTGGTCGCGCTCCGCGCGGGAGACATCGGCATCGCCGCTGACAAGCTCGGCGCCGCCGCTGAACGGCTCGAGGCCGCCCGCGAGGGTCTGGCCCATCCGCTGATGCGGCCAGCAGCATTCATCCCCGTCATGGCTCAACACCGCGCAGTCGGCCTCGATGTCACCGCAGCTGCTGCAGACGTGGCGGACACCGCAGCTGCTGCGCTCGAGATCCTCGACGGTGACACGCTGACAGTGTCGGCGGGAAGCATCGACGTC
>JAJCXU010000517.1 GCA_029263275.1 Ilumatobacter sp. | reverse complement strand
GCCGAGATGATTGAGACCTTCCTGCAGTTTCGCGTCGACGGCATCATCACCGTTGGGGTCACCCTCGCGATGTCGGCCATCGAGACCGCGGCGACGAGTGCCGAGATCGTCTTGGTCGGACGGACCAGCAGAAGCCGCGTGATCGACTCCGTGAACACCGCAGACGTGGTCGGAGCGCGTCTGGCGGTCGACCACTTGGTCGGGCTCGGCCACCGACGGGTCGCGCACATCGATGGTGGCAGTGGCGCCGGTGCGGACGCGCGGCGACGCGGATACTCGAAGGCAATGACAGCGCACGGCCTGACTGACGACATCATGATCGCTGGCGGCGATTTCAGCGAGTCTGGCGGGTATCACGCCGCCAGCGAACTGCTCGACCAGCCTCGACGACCGACGGCGCTGTTCGTCGCCAACGACCTGTCAGCCGCAGGTGCTTTAGACCGCATCGAAGATGCCGGCCTCATCGTGCCCGACGACATGTCCATTGTCGGCTATGACAACACGTCGCTCGCCACAATGCAGCACATGTCGCTCACAACCATCAACCAGCCGCGCGACGAACTCGGTCGGCTTGCGGTGAAGTTCCTCCTCGAACGCCTTGAGGACGACCGCACCGAATCCGTCCACCATGTGATCGAACCCAGCTTGGTCACGCGACGAACAAGTAGCCGCCCCGGCACAGGAGCCTCGACATGACCGACGATCGCCCGCCGCTTCGAGTTGGCATCGTCGGAACCAGCTGGTGGGCGGATTCGATGTACCTGCCGGCGTTTGCCGCACACCCCAGCGCAGACGTCGTCGGCGTCTGCGGGCGCACCACCGCCACTGCTGAAGCGCTTGCAGCCACGTGGGAGGTGCCGTGGGCCTGCACCGACAGCGACGAGTTCCTCGACCCCGAGCGACTCGACGCCGTGGTGATCGCCACGGGCACCGACAGCCACGAACGGCTCACGATGACCGCGCTCGACCGCGGTCTCCATGTGCTGTGCGAGAAGCCACTCGCTCCCGACGTTGCGGCAGCCGATCGCATGGCGTCTCGAGCGGCGGAAACCGGAGCGATCACGCTCGTCCCGTTCACGTACCGCTACATGCCGACCAACCAGTTCGTGAAGCGGCTCATCGAGACTGGCTACGTCGGGACGCCGTTCCACCTCAACATGCGCTATTTCGCGGGCTACGCACGCGACCATTCCTACAACTGGCGATTCGATCGCGAGCTCGCTGGTTCGGGTGCGCTCGGTGACCTCGGAAGCCACTGGTTGCACGTCGCTCGATGGCTACTCGGCGACATCACTCAGATCGGCTGTATCAGTGACAGCTTCTACCGACGCGGGGAGCGTCCGGACGGCTCGCCGTATGAGCAGAACGAGGACTCGGCCTTGATGACCGTCCGGTTCGCCAACGGCGCCTACGGGACGCTCCAAGTGTGCGCAGCGAGCTGGGAGGGCACCGACTTCAATCAGACTCACCATCTCGATCTGCACGGAACCAACGGCACGCTCTATGCGGTCAACGACTGGTCGGGCCGCCAAGAGGTCAGTGGCGTGAGCGCTGATCAACCCGGCCCCGCCCAGATCCTCGACATTCCCGACGACATCTGGAACGGCGCTCGACGTGATCGGGTGCACGACACCTACCGCGACGTCTTCCGTTCGGGCGGGGCAATGGTTGGGGACTGGGTCGACGCCGTGCGCTCTGGAACCCACATCGAGCCGGACCTCGCCGAAGGCGCACACGTCCAGCACCTGATCGATCTCGCCACACAAAGCGCCGCCCGCGACGGGCGGCTTCTCGACGTCCGCCAGTGAGGCCGACGCTCGCGTTGATCGCGTTGATCGCGCTCGTCGGGTGCCAATCGAGCACGGCGCCCAACGCCGCCGAGTCCGGTGTCGGCATCGTCGCGTCAGGCTGTGCCGGCACCACCACCGAGGTGGGCAGCGGCATCACGGTCGACCGTCCGGGGCATGTCGTCACCACCGCCCACACCGTCGCCGGAGCCGCGACCATCACCGTCGTCGACCCTCGCGGGGCTGAGTTTCCCGCCACCGTCGTCGCCTTCGACAAGGACGCGGACCTCGCGCTCCTCGACGTGCCCGGACTCTCCACGCCCCCACTCGACGTCGGCACGGCCCAAGTCGGCGATGCGATCGCCGTTGTCTGGTCGCCTGGCGAAGGGATCCAATCCGTCGATGTGCGCGTCGCGAAGCTGCTGATCATCACGATTGAAGACATCTACGTCGAAGACGAGGTGCGCCGCTCAGGCATCGAGTTGGCCGGTGACATCTCGACTGGCGATTCGGGCGGCGCTGTCGTCAACGACGCCGGCGACATCGTCGGGATCATCTACGCGCGGTCTCGGCAGCGGCCACAGACCGCGTTCGCGACCGATCATGCTGAGTTGGAACGGCTCCTGCGCGACCGTCCACTCGACGCCACCGATCGATGCCAGTGAGATGTGTAACAGTGCCGTCGTGAGCACTGAGCGTTACGAGTTCCCGTACCCTTCCCCCGCTGCGGCAGCCGCGCATCGATTCGATCCGCTCGACTTTCGCCGACGTCCACCGAGCGAGATGACAGAACGAGCGAACAGCTTCCACGAGCTGATGGACCGCCGGCGAAGCGTCCGGATGTTGTCCGACGAGCCGGTGCCGATCGAGCTCATCGAAACGGCAGTACGGACGGCGTCAACGGCGCCATCGGGGGCCCATCAACAACCGTGGCAGTTCGTCGCTGTCTCCAACCCGACACTCAAGCGTGAGATCCGTCTCGCCGCCGAGGCGGAGGAACGAATCAACTACGAAGACCACCGCATGAACGATGCGTGGCAACACGAGCTCGCACCACTCGGCACCGACTGGCACAAGGAGTTCCTTGAGATCGCGCCGTGGATCGTCGTGCTGTTCGAGGAGCGCTTCGGCATTCGCGATGACGGGTCGAAGCGGCCGCACTACTACGTGAAGGAAAGCTGTGGGATCGCCGCGGGCTTGTTCATCGCGGCGCTCCACAACATGGGGTTGGCGACGCTGACCCATACGCCGAGTCCCATGGCATTTCTGACGCAGCTGCTCGGTCGAGGCGCGAACGAGCGCCCGTTCGTGTTGTTCCCAGTGGGGTTTCCAGTCGAGGGGTGCCAAGTACCGCGGTTGCAGCGCAAGGCGCTCGACGAGGTGTTGACAGTTCAGTCCTGATCAGCGATGAGGTCGGCGAGACCGTTCGGTGCGTGAAACTCGACGCCGTCGCGTCCGAAGTAGGTCGGGATCCAGGTGAGGCTGCCATCGCGCCACCAGTAGACGTGGGGGCTCAAGGAACCCGGGCCTGACTTGTGCACCTGGCGCGTGATGGGAATCATCGCCTGAGCGGCTTGCACGACCGAGACCTCGGTGATCGGGTGGACGAGCACGCTGTGGACGAGCGGGATCGACACGAGTGCGCCTTCGCCACCGACGTCGACCACGTCACGCAGGAACGGCACGAAACTTGCGCCATACAGCGTGTCCGAGAAGAGATGCATGAGCGGAACGCCGTTGGCATCGATCGTGTTGATCTCCTGCGGCTGTTCCAAGGTGCGCGTCTGCCCCCACGCCGAGTTCCAGGACGGATCGTCGATCTCGTCGATGCGCAGATCGCGTTCCCCTTCAGCGCTGCGAAGCGAGACGGATTGGACCACGCCTTCGGCGAACGGTCGAACGTGGTCAGAGGGTGCGTCGGCCGGAGTCAGTCGTATTCGAACGTCGAATTGCACACAACAGGTATCGGTACAACTTGAGGTGTTCTTGAATATCAGGCGAGCTTTTCGACGAAGCCTTCGAGTTGACGCAGATTGCGGCATTCGTAGACGCCATCGGTGTACGTGCCGTACTCGCCGACGATGGAATCGCCGGTGTTCCAGTAGCTCTTCGGTTCGGGGTTCAGCCAGTACACGTGGCGTGCCTTCTGCTGAATCTCCTTCACGACCCAGCTCTGGCTGGCGTGATAGTTGTTCCGGGCATCTCCCAGGAGCAGCACCGTGGTCTTGGGACCGACATCTTTGCCGTACTTGTTCCAGAAGACCTCGAACGCATGACCATAGTCGGAGTGGCCGTCGACCCAGACGACGTCAGCTTCGGTGTTGACGCGATGGATGGCTTCGGTGATGTCTTCGGTGGCCTTGAAGTAGTCGGTGACTTCGTCGAGGCCATCGATGAAGACGAACGACCGGACCTTGCTGAACTGGCCGGAGATCGCATAGACGAGCATCAGTGTGAATCGGGCGAATGCAGCCACAGAGCCGGAGATGTCGGCGACGACCATCAATTCAGGCTTGGACGGGCGGGGATACTTGAACTTCGGCTCAGCGGGAACGCCGCCGTAGCTGAGTGAGTGGCGAACCGTGTTGCGGAAGTCGAGCGGGCCCTTGCGGCCGTGCTTGCGCTTGCGTGCGAGGCGCGCCGCAAGCTTGCGGGTGAGCGGCTGCAGCGACTTCTTCAACGAGGTCATCTCGTCACGCGATGCGTGCATGAACTCGACGTCTTCGGGCAACGGCTTGCGGAGCGTCTTGGCCATTGCCTCGGCACCGCGGTCGGCGACGAGGCGGCGGCGGATCTCGGCTTCGATCTCACCCTTGAACTTCTCGATGCGGTCGCCGTACTCCTCTTTTTCGAGACGCTCTTCGAGCGAGGTGAGTTCGCCGGCTTCCTCGCGGGACGCCTCCATCATCTTGTCGAGCATGCCGTCGAGGTCGAGATTGCGCAGCGTGCGGTACAAGTAGTACGTGCCGCCGACCGGCCGACCGGGTTCCATGCCCGCGAAGCGCTGGACGCTCTGTTTGGCCATGGCGCGCATCATGCCCTGATCGCCGTTCATCAGCGCCTGCATCAGCATCTGCGCGATCTCTTCGGGCGTCATGCCGTCCATGCCGCCCTGGCCGCCGTTGCCCTCCTGTTGTTGCTGCTCCTGCATTTCGCGCCACATCTCGTCGATGTCGGTCTCGCCGTCACCGTCGCCGATCTTGTACTCCGGCCCGCGCAGGCTGAAGTAGACCTCGAAGACCGTCTCGAAACTGCGCCAGTGCGCGTGGTTCTTGATCAGCGTGGCGCC
>JAJCXU010000516.1 GCA_029263275.1 Ilumatobacter sp. | reverse complement strand
AAACGGTTCCGCCGAGTCGTGGGTGTGCCACCGGCGCGATACCGCCAGCGGCGAGTGATCGACCGGGCATGTGACCTCATGCTGGAGGGCCGTATGACGGATAGCCAGATCGGCAAACACCTCGGGTTCTGCGACGAGTATCACTTCTCTCGCCGCTTCAAGCAGGTCGTGGGTGTGAGTCCACGCGCGTACCGTCGTCGGCTTCCGCCGGCGGCGAGCAGAGCAGCGTCGACGCGTCCGCTGACCCCTTCGCCCGACTGAAGTGCCGAACACCGGGCCGGGCCGCGTCCGGACACGGCTCTCATGGCCGGCCGATGCCCAATTCGATCCGCGCCGATCGAAGGGGTCGGTTTGTCGTTCGCGTTCTTCGATGTCGATTGCGTGGACCTCGGCGTTCCAGTAGTCGTCACCGACGAAGCGGGGGACGCGGACGTGGAGATGATCGATCTCTTGTCCCGGCGGGTTGTTGTTCTGCCGGATGGTCGTGCCGTTCGGTTCGCTGGCCGTTCCGGGGACCGTGTCATGACCAGCACAGAACCCGGGTTGCCTGCTGTTCTCCAGCGATCGGGAATCACCGCGACCAGCACGTCGTGATCTGCCAGCCGCGTGTCAACCCGGAGCGCTTCGCGACACAACGGACAGTCGGCCTCGACTCGCCGTCACCCACCGCTCTCGCTCAGCTCGCCGTCGCCGTCGTGCGTTGTGTGGTGGACCGCCACCTCAGTAGTGCCAGCGTCGTGGCCGTTCGAGCAGAGTCGGCCGGTCAGCGACGACCGCCGAAGGTGCCGAGCCGTCGACTCCTCGCAGCACGATTCGTTTGCGAACGTGATACGGATGAACCTGGAACGGGGTCTCGAGGCCGGGCCCGCACGCTCCGGTTCCGACACCGCTGTGCGCGGCGTCGAGGCGGAGCACCGTCGTGTTGCGCCACGCCACCTGGTGAGGGTGAGCGGCGTCGGTCAGGTCCTCGGCGCGAGCATGTAACGCCGACGCGTCGAACAACGTGTCGTCGGCAACGGCAACGAGACCGCGCCGCCCGAACGTGGTGAGCGCGAACCAACGCAGGGCGGTGCGGTTGCCGGTCTCCTGCGGTCGGGCGTACGGGAATGCAGCGTCGGAGACTCGGCACTCATGCCGGGCGACGAAGTAGCCGCCGGAGCGATCCGGATACGTTTCCTCAGGCCCCGGCCCAAACCATTCGCTGTGGTCCAGCTGTCCGGCGAGTTCGACCTCGAGCCCCAGTCGCAGCAATGGTGGAAGGTCGAGGTCACCGACGGCCGAGATGTCCATTGCGACGTCGCCGTCGGGTGACATCAGCCAGGTCGCGTTGATGTGCAAGCGTTCGCCGAATCCCAGCCGGGAGGTCGCTTGCACGATCCCTCCTGGCAGCTTCGCCGTGGTGATTGGCCCGACAGGTGTGGGTGTTGCGAACAACAGCCCGGCTGACGACAGCCGGGAGGTCAGCATTTCGTCGCCGAATGTGGCTGCGTCGTTGTCGGTGGGCGCGCGATCGATCCCGACTCTGCTCCACTGGACGTCCAGGTCGACGCCGTGCAAGCGAAGGGCGCTGACTCCGCCGGCTTCGTCGATCACGAGATGCGATGCCCCGCAGTCGAGCAGCACGCCGTCGGCGATCCGTTTGACCGCGACGTCGTCGAGGGCAGCTTTGCCCCGGAAGGTTGGTCGTGGGCGAGAAAGTGGAAGGGCGATTTCGTCCCACGCAATCACATGCTCGGCGTCGAGCAGGATGCTGCTGTTCGACCGCCATTCGATCTGGAGATGTGCTACCTGTCCAGGCGCAACGTCGACGGGGCAGAGCGAGAGTGTGAGCGGACCGGATTCTCCTGGTGCGACGAGCGGAGCGTCGGTTGGCTCCGACTCGAAGGCGATCTCTCCGTCGACCAGAATCCGCCATTGGTAGGTGAGGTCTGAGGTACCGATGTGTGATCGGCGATTGATGATCGTCAGTCTCCCGGATGCGGCGTCGACTGCGGCAACGGTGATGGGCCGATACATCCAAGCGACATGGCGCAGCGCGGGGTGCGGGCGCCGGTCTGCGTCGACGAGCCCATTGCAATTGAAGTTGGCGTCGTTGGGGGTGTCGCCGAAGTCGCCGCCGTACGCCCACCATCGTGTCCCGTCTTCGTCATGGCGTTCGAGGCCCTGGTCGACCCAATCCCAGATGAACCCGCCCCACGCTCGTGAGTTGCGTCCGATCTCGTCCCAATAGACGTCGAGGCCGCCGTTGGAGTTCCCCATCGCGTGGCTGTACTCGCACATGATGACCGGCCGATCATCGGCCATCGCGGCGAGACCGACGAGTTCGCCGATCGGCGGATACATCGGACCAATGATGTCGACGACCGGATCGATCTCGGCCGGATGGTACGCAATGGGCCGCGTTGGATCGAGGACCCGGATGGCGTCGGCCATCGCACGATGGTGGTCGCCGAATCCGGACTCGTTGCCCAGCGACCACGCAACGATCGATGGGTGGTTCCGGTCGCGTCTGACCATTCGCTCACCGCGCTCGACGAAGGCTTCCTCGAATCGCGGATCGTCGGCGGGGAGCTGGTCGGGAAGGTGGACCAGTCCGTGGGTTTCGATGTTCGCCTCATCGACGACGTACAGGCCGTGGGTGTCGCACAGCGCGTAGAAGCGCTCGTCGTTGGGGTAATGCGCTGTGCGCACGGCGTTGATGTTGTTCGCCTTCATCAACGCAATGTCGGTTTCGAGGAGTTCGTCGGACTGCCAACGGCCGTGCACGCCGTCGTGCTCGTGTCGGTTCACGCCGTAGATCGTGATCGGGGCGCCGTTGACGCGGAGCTGTCCGGCCGTGGCTGAGACGGTCCGGATCCCGACCCGGAGCCGATGCACGTCGAGCACCCTGCCCGCCTGGTCGTCGAGCCGGACTTGTAGGTCGTACAAGTTGGGTGTCTCCGCGGTCCAGAGCTGTGGATCGTTGATGTCCAATTCGACAGCGACACTCCCCGATTCGCTGGTCACGCACTCGACGACGGCTTGAGCGACAGCGTGTGCGTCATGTTCCAACCAGGCGGTGACGGCCCCGCCACGGATGCGACCAACCACGTCCACGTCGATGGACACGTGCGCCGAATGGGCGGTGACGTCGAGGGTGGAGAAGAAGACGTCAGCAATGCGTTCGTGAGGGGTGCAGTACAGCGAGATCGAACGGTGGAGTCCGGCAAGCCACCACATGTCTTGGTCTTCCAGCCACGACGAGGCGCCCCAACGCTGCACCCGCAATGCCACGGTGGCGCTGGCGCCTGCCTCGACGACATCGGTGATGTCGAATTCGACCGGGAGCCGCGAATCCGTCGAGAAGCCGACCGCTTCGCCGTTGACCCACACCGTGAGCGCCGACTCCGCTGCGCCGATTCGTAACACGACTCGCTGGCCCGCCCAGTCGGCGGGAACCGTGACCTCGCGCAAGTAATCGCCCA
>JAJCXU010000515.1 GCA_029263275.1 Ilumatobacter sp. | reverse complement strand
CGAAACGAGCGATGAACTTCTTGCCGCTGCGCGGCATGCAGGCTTCGCCCCCGATCCATCCGTTGCCCGACGGATTGATGCGGCACTGGCAGCGACCGACGATCGTGCCGAACTCGGGCGACTGCACGTTGCCAAGGCGATTGCCCTGCAGGGGTGCGGCGACGCGTCTGCGTCGGCTGCGGCATCATGCCTTGCTGTTCCACATCTCCTCGCCGGCGGACTGGTTGCCACTGCAGCGTTCTCTTCGGCGATGGCTGCGGTCTTTCTCGACCAGGTCGATGACCTGGCCCGGGCAATCGAATACGCCGTCGACGCGATGGTCATGCTCAACGACGTGGAACTCGACTGCATCGAGGCGGTGCGCGCCTCACTCGCTCTCTCCGGATTCTTCATGCGCTTGTCGTCATTCGACACCGCAGTCGAGAGCGGTCGGAGGGCATTCCTTGGAGCACAGCGCATCGTGGGAGTGCCGATCGATTCAGTCGCGTACTCATTCGGCTACATGTGCGCCGAAGCGGCGCACGTCACCAACGACCACGTCCGCAAGCAGACATACCTTGCAGACGCAATCGGAGCGGAACGCTGGCTTCGCCATCACGGTGCCGGTGACGTCTCGAAACGAATGCTGGCTGGCGGGCTCAACGGCGAGATCGCCATTGCCCGTGGGCATACCGTCCCACAGTCTGATCTCGACGCGGCGGCGACGCTGTACGACGATGCCGCTCCTGATCTCGTCGCGTGGCACCTGTTGGTCCGCGCCACGAATGCTCGACGGCACGGCAACGATCGCTTGGCCCTCGAGTTGCTCGAATCGGCAGTGCCGGGGCTGGAGGCGAGTGCCGACAACCATTGTCTGGTGCGAGCCATCGATGAGCGTGCCAAGGCCCATGCGGCGCTCGGCAATCTGGAGAATGCATACGCCGACGCCCAGCACCTCGCTGGCCTGGTGCGGGCTTGGCAGATCGACCAAGTCGGCTGGTTGGCCGGTCAAGTCACCCGGCGTGCCGAGCTGGAACGGACAACAACGGTGTTGCGCGATGAGGCCGAACAACTCACCGCCGACCTCGACCATGACGTCACCACTGGCTGCCGATCCCGCCGCTGGCTCGAAAGCCACCTGCTGGAACTGGAGCAATCCGCCGGATCGGGCGCCGTGCTGATGATCGACATCGACCGCTTCAAGGTGGTCAACGACACGTACGGGCACAGCATCGGCGACGAGGTGCTGGCCCGATTCGGCACCTTGGTCGCCGCGGCGGTCGACGAAGGCCACGAAGTCGCTCGATTCGGCGGTGAAGAGTTCCTCGTCATCGCGGCTGGCTACGACAGCACCACGGGCGAGGCCCTGGCCGAGCAGATCCGGCTCGACATCGCCGCCCACGATTGGGAAAGCATCGCTCCCGGCATCGAGTTGACCACCAGTGTGGGTTTGGCCTGCGGCCGACTCGCCAATGCTCGCGGCCTGCTGGTCAGCGCCGACGAAGCACTCCTCGAAGCGAAGCGGCTCGGGCGCAACCGCACGGTGGCCAGCCCTGCGTTCATCGACGAACCCGTCCCGGCCTGACATCGTCGCTGGCAAGGCCGCGGGTCCATACTGGCGAGATGAGCGACGCTGCCGATCTCAAGGTGTGGTCCGCTTCTGCGGTCAACCTGCCCGAGCATGCCGACAATGCGATCCACACCGACGCAGGCGCGCGAGCTGCCGGCTTCGAATCGGCGCTCGTCGCCGGCGTCACCGTCTACGCGTACATGACCCACGTGCCTGCCGCCGCGTGGGGACTCGAGTGGTTGCGTGGTGGTGGTGCGCACGTGCGATTCCGCTCGCCAGTCTTCGACGGCGACGTCGTCAACTACGTCCCGATCGACCCGAGTCCCACCAGCGGCACGGTCGAGGCGCAGGTGGATGGCGTCGCCCGATCAGCGTGTGCCGTCACTCGCGTCGGCACGCGGCCAGAGCGGTGTTCCGGTGTCGGCGACGAGCTGCTCCCGATCGAGTTCGTGGCCGATGAGTCGTGGGCGACGTACGCCGCACGAGCCGGCGACGACCTGGCGATCTACTCCGACGAGCAGATCCTCCACCCGGTCACGTGGATGCGAATTGCCAACCAGTTCTTCCACGAACAGATCGTGACCGGCTCCTGGATCCACGTCCGTAGCCATCTGATGCATCAAGGCGTCGCCCGCTTGGGAGCCACCATCACCGCAACCGCCGTCGTCGTCGATCGATTCGACTCGCGTGCAGGCGAGCGGGCGATTCTCGATGTCCGAATCAGCGCCGACGGTCAGCCCGTGGCCACCTACGAGCACGAAGCAATCGTGACGTTGGCCGACGACATCGGCAGCTGACCACAATTCCGACTGAATTTCAGCGCATCGCCTGCCAGACACGCTCGGCAGTGACGGGGATGTCGATGTGCTGCACGCCGAGATGCGCCAGTGCGTCGATGACAGCGTTCTGCACCGCCGGTGTTGCCCCAATCGTGCCCGATTCGCCGACGCCCTTGGCACCGAGCGGATTGCGCGGCGTGGGCGTCTCCTGGGGAATCCGTTCAAACGTGGGGAGTTCGGCCGCCGACACGAGTGCGTACTCCGCGAAGTTGGCGGTCTGCGGGTTGCCGTCGTCGTCGTAGACGAATTCCTCCATGAGCGCTTGGGCGATGCCCGACGCGATGCCGCCATGCACCTGCCCTTCGACGATGAGCGGGTTGACCATGATGCCGGCGTCGTCGCACGCAATGTGACGGGCGATGGTGACGTTGCCGGTGTCGCGGTCGACTTCGACGACGGAGAGATGGACGCCGAACGGGAACGTGGCGCCGGGCGGCTGGAAGTCGGTCTCGGCGCGAAGCAACACATTGGTGTTCTCGACTTCGTGTCGTGCGACGTCGCTCCATGACTTGCTGATCGCCGGCGTGCCAGCGACGGCGAACAAACCGTTGTCGGTGTCGAGCACGATGTCGGCGGCGTCTGCTTCGAGGAGCTGTGCTGCGATGTCCTTGGCACGCTCGACGACGGCCTCGGTCGCCTTCCACACCGCGCTCCCGCCAGCCTGCAGCGACTTCGAACCTCCAGTGCCACCACCGCGCGGTACCTCGGCGGTGTCGCCGTGTCGGACCTCAATCTGGTCCAGGTCGATTCCGGTCAGTTCTGCAGTGAGCTGAGCAAAGGCGGTGTGATGTCCCTGGCCGTGTGACGACGAGCCGGTGAGAACGATGGCAGATCCATCCGGTTGGATCTCGACGCTGCCGAACTCGGGGCTCGACATGGGGTTCGCGATCTCGACGTACGCCGACCAACCCAAACCCAAGAGCGGCGCCGTCGGGTCATCGCGACGACGCTGTTGGTCGGCCCGCAGCGCGTCGTAGTCGACCAAGCCGAGCACCGCGTCGAGCGCTGCTGCGTACTCGCCAGAGTCCATCGCCGCACCGGTCGGTGTGGTGAAAGGAAAGTCGGAGGGAGCGATGAAGTTGCGCCGCCGCACTTCGGATGGGTCGAGGCCGATCTCGGCGGCGAAACGATCGACCATCCGCTCGATTGCATGCGCAGCTTCGGGGCGACCTGCGCCGCGGTAGGCACCCATGGGCACGGTGTTGGTCATGACCGATTGAAATGAGTAGTCGACGTTCTCGATGTCATACGGGCCGGTTGCGACTTGGCGCGAGACGAACGGGAGCACCGCGCCGACGAGCGGATAGGCGCCTCCGTCTTGGATCTGGTGCACTTGATAGTGCGTGATCCGACCGTCTTTCGTCCCGCCGACGGTTGCCTCGAACTCGCAGCCTCGACCATGGACGAGACCGAGCATGCTTTCCCATCGGGTTTCAGCCCAACGGACGGGGTGGTCGAGCTTGCGTGCGACCAGCGAGACGATGATGTCTTCGGGGTAGCCGCCGTTCTTTGCACCGAAGGCACCCCCAACGTCGGGGCAGATCACTCGGACGCGGCTGGTGTCGAGGTCGGTGGCCGCCGCCAACGTGTCACGCGTGCCGTGGGCCCCCTGGGTGGTTGCCCACTGGGTGAGGAAGGGCTCGCCATCGTCGCCGGTCGACCAAGCCGCAACCGTGGCGCGGGGTTCCAGCGGGCACGGGGCCAGACGTTGGTTGCCGAAGGTCAGGCCGACCCTGACCTCGCAGCCGTCGAAGAAGTCGTCGCGAGCAGCGCTGGGCCGCGCGAACGTGACGTTGGTTCCCGCTTCGGGGAAGAGCAGCGTCTCGTCCCGGAGCGACTGACCCGTCGTGACAACGACCGGCAACGGTTCGTCTTCCACGACGACGAGGTCGGCAGCATCGGCGCCAACCGATGCCGATGTGGAGATCACCACGGCGATCGGTTCACCGACATATCGCATCCGATCCGATGCCAGCCAGGTCCGCTGCATCGTCTGATTGAGCATCGGCATGCTCGGCGGCTTGGGTTCGAGACCGAGGTCGGCCGCGGTGAACACCGCGACGACACCATCGAGTTCGAGCGCATCACTGACATCGATGCCGACGATCTCGGCATGTGCGACGGCCGCTCGAACGAACGTGGCGTGGAGCGCGTCGCCCGGCGCGAGGTCGTCGACGTACTTGCCGCCGACGGTGAGGAAGTCAGGGTCTTCTTTGCGAACGACGCGCGTCCCGAGGATGCTCATGGGGACGGAACGTAATCGCCGCCGCTCCGCGCACCCTCACCCAACACTGGGTGGGCCGGTCGACTACTTCTCGACGAGTGCGGCGAGGCGTTCGAGTGTCGCCTCCATGTTGGCCGGGTGCTTCTTCGGGTACCCCGCCAACTCGATGCCCTTGGGGAACACCGAGGCCGACCAATCGAAGGTCTCGGTGACCTTGGTGGCAGCGCCACCATCGATCGGCTCCAACTCGTAGCGCCAGCGGTGCTTGCCGAAGTGAGCCCAGGCAATGAGCGTGCCTTCCTCGAACTCCATGACGGTGCTCGAGATGCGGTACGGCATGGGGCCGAACTTCATGTCCATGCCGAACTTCGAGCCGAGTTCGAGCCGTTCTGACTCGCCGCGGAGCTTCTGGACCATGCCCGAGCCGTCGAAGTCGGCGTGGCGTGCAGGGTCAGCCAGCAGGTCGAAGATCACCGCCGGAGCTGCCTTGATCTCTCGCGACACGGACACCATCTGTTCAGCCATGAGGACGACGGTAGCGGCTGACCGTCGGACGCGGAACCCGCCGAATCGCTGCGGGTGCGCGTCGCCGAGCAGAATTGCCCGATGACGCAGACCCCCGATTTCGAAACGCTCGTCGCGACGCGCCGGAGCATCCGTGGCTACAAGCCTGATCCCATTCCGAAGGAATTGATGGCCGAGATCATCGAGCTCGCCAA
>JAJCXU010000514.1 GCA_029263275.1 Ilumatobacter sp. | reverse complement strand
CTCTGGTTTGGCCGCCGCAGCTGCCGGATTCGCCATCGAGAGCAACGCGCTCATCATCGGTGGTGCGCTGGTTGGTGCGGCGGGTCTGATCCTCACCGTGCAGATGACCGAGGCCATGAACCGTTCGTTGGCGAACGTGTTGTTCGCCGCCTTCGGTTCCGACGGAGGCGGCGGAGCCGGCGACTCGGCGATGAGCGACCAGCCGGTCAACCGGGCCACCGCCGACGACGTGGCAATCGCGCTGGGATATGCCGAGTCCGTGATCTTCGTCCCCGGCTACGGATTGGCCGTCGCTCAGGCCCAGCATGCATTGCGCAAGCTGGCCGACGCCCTCGAAGAGCGAGGCACCACCCTGAACTATGCGATCCACCCGGTCGCCGGGCGGATGCCGGGCCACATGAACGTGCTGCTCGCCGAAGCGGATGTGCCCTACGAGCAGCTCCTCGACCTGGATCAGGCCGACCCGACATTCGGACAGACCGATGTGGTGCTGATCCTCGGAGCCAACGACGTGGTCAACCCGTCGGCCCGCGACGATCCGAGCTCGACCATCTATGGGATGCCGATCCTCAATGTCGACCGCGCGAAACGAGTCATCGTGGTCAAGCGCAGTCTGTCGCCCGGCTTCGCAGGCATCGACAATCCGTTGTTCTACGACGACAAGACGCTGATGTTCTTCGACGACGCAAAGGCGGCGCTCGAAGCCACGCTCACGGCGCTGAAGTCCGTCTAGCCGAGGCCGTCTCCGAACGTCGAGAACGGCGAGACGTCGATACCGAGTTCGCTCATTTCACTCGACCAGCGGCCATGCGCTCGTCGAGCTTCGCCCACTCGGTCGAGATCGAGAAGCGCTCGCACGAGGAGTCGGTGCCCATGGTCCTCGTAGTCGTCGACCTCGAGAATTCGATAGGCGAGGCGCGCAACCTCGGCTGCATCGCCCGCATCGAGGGCTTCGTCGGCAAGTTCCTTCGCCGCAGTGACGAATCGTCGACGAGCCTCATCGCGCACGACCGAGGTCCAATCGTCGTATTGATCCTCAGGAAGGAACTCCCCGACGTACAAGTCGACGATTGCACGACTGTCCTCCGCCTCGAAGAACGCCTGGAGATCGGTCTGCACGACTCCGACGTCGAGCGCCACGGTCTCGCGGTCGGCAATGACGCCTCCGTCGAGCACGCGCCGGACGGCAGAGAGCTGGACCGAGAGCCGAGCGCCAAGTTTGCGCGTATCGGACTCATCTGGCCACAACTGATCGAAGAGCAGTTCACGGGTGACGGGCCAGCCCCGAGCAGCGACGAGACGTTTGCAGAGTTGGCGCGAGTGGCGCGATCCCCATGCTGCGGTCGGCACCTCGACGCCGTCGACGGCGACAGAGAATCCTCCGAGCGTCTGGATCGTCGCACCGGCGGTGAGCGTCTGTGGCGCTCGCTCGCTGACCGTGCCGGTGACGAAGCGCTCGAGATCGTCCATCCACGATCGGTCTCCGGCGAACGCAAAGTGGTCGCTTCCTTCGTACTCGATGAGTTGTGCATTCGACAGCAAGCCAGCCGTCTCTCGCGCATAGTCGATCGGGATGATCAGGTCACCGGTGCGGTGCAGGAGCAACACCGGCGCCTCAACCGCCGGAAGAATGTGACGCACATCAATGCCGAGTGAGATCTCGAGCAACTCGCGCAGCGAACTGCTGTCGGCGGCGATCCGCTCATATCTCTGGTGCCACGCGCGAAACTCCGGATCGCCGGCCAAGGACGGCGCAAAGCCGTCAACCATTGGTGATTCCTCCGTTCCATAGACCTGGCAGAGCGCATCGAACCCAGCTCGGCGCCGCCTGACCCCTTCGTCGTCGAGATCAGGGTGCTCGGTGTACGCACCTGATCCGTGCAGGATGACCCCTTCGACCCGCTCTGGATACGTGGCGGCAAAGAGCAAGCACATCGGTCCGCCTTCGGATGCGCCGTACAGAAAGCAGCGTTCGACATCCGCAGCGGCCATGACCGCTTCGAGATCGTGGACTCGCTCATCGATTCCGGGCATCTGACTGCGCCGATCCGATGCTCCGGTTCCACGCTTGTCGAATTGGATCCATCGGGAGAACGAGCCGAATCCCTCGAACATCGAACGAAGGTCGGGCCACTCCCAAGCCGCCTCGATGTTCTGTGCGGTCGGCGGCACGGCGACGATCGTCGGCCCCTCGCCGTAGTCCTGGTACGCGATACGGGCACCGCGCGCGTTGGCGAAGCGGATCGGCGGGACGCCTGTTCCGGCATGCGATGTGGGCGGGTTCCCCATCGTGACAATCTCGCAGGTCCGCGACGGTCAGTCGGCAAGTGGCGCCGGCGGCGGGCCGAGAACGTCGATGCCGTGCTGGTCGTTAATCATGGCGACCTGACCCGGGTCGATCTTCATAGCCCCCGGCAAGGTGCGTGACGCAGCAGGAACGCCGAGCGCTCGGAACATCTTGTCGAACTGCGGCGCAGCACCGCTGCCCACCGTTGCCGTCACACTGAGCATGCGTGCGGTGTCGGACAGCACTTGATACGTGTGGGGGATGCCGTGCGGGAGGTATGCGCATGCTCCGTCCGTCGCGACGATTTCGGTGTCTCCGCTGCGGAATGCGACTTCGCCGTCGAACACGACGATGAGTTCGTCTTCGTCGCGATGGCAATGGAGCGGCGGGCCGAAGCCCCGCGGAGCGCTGAACTCAACAGCGGCGAGCGCTCCCGTGTCGCCGGGGGTGGCCTTGAAGGTCACGAGGTTGTCGAGAGCGTGAACGAACTCTCCTTCGTCGCTGGCGAGAACGGAGACGTGGTCGGGGTGAATCTTCGTGGTGGTTTCCATGCCGAGATCATCCCGCGGCACCCTTTCGAAACCCTTTCGACCGGCCTACGC
>JAJCXU010000513.1 GCA_029263275.1 Ilumatobacter sp. | reverse complement strand
TGATGCTCGGTGCGCTGATCGGCCTGTGGGTGTTCGGGTACTCGCTCAACACCATCACGTTGTTCGGCCTGATCTTGACGCTCGGCCTGCTCGTCGACGACGCGATTGTCATCTCCGAGTCGATCGATTCGAGTCGTGACGACCCCAGTCCGGAGGAAGACGGACGCCGTCTTGGCATCGTGCGCACGGCGCTCGAGCGGGTGGGCTCAGCTTCCCTGGCCGGCACGCTCACCACCGTCGTCGTCTTCTCGCCGATGTTGTTCGTCGGTGGCATTCTCGGGGAGTTCATCCGGTCGATTCCCGCCACCGTGATCATCACCCTGATCCTCTCGTTCATCTTCTCGATCGTGTTCATCCCGGCCGTCGCTCGCGTCTTCTTGCTGAAGGGTGCCCGGAGCAACAACCCGATCGTGCGCGGCGAAAAGGTCGTCGCACGCGCCGCTGGTCGGCTCGCTGCCTATCCCTGGAGGAATGGTTGGAAGGGCCGGTTCACCGGCATGGGCCTCGTGGCCGTTGCCTTCGCCGCAATCATGGGCGGCGGAATGATCGCGAGCTCCCTGCCGTTCTCGATCTTCCCATCGGGCAAGGACGCAACGGGTCTTGCGATCTCGGCGGAGTTCACTCCCGAGACGAGTATCGAGCAGGCCCAGGAGATCTCCGATGAGGTTGATGAGGTCGTTCTGTCGGTCCTTGGCGACGAGCTCGACCGGTCGCAGTACGTTCGTGGCAACGAGCGGCTGACCGAGACCTTCATCGACCTGACGCCGATTGGTTCGAGGTCGACGAAGGCGCCCGAGTTCGTGGATCGCATCGAGGCTGGCTTCGAGACCATCGTTGCGGCGAACCCTGGGCTTCGACTGACCATCGGACAATCGGAGAATGGGCCACCGCTCCTCGAGTACCCGTTCGCGGTGCAGATCGAAGTGAGTGACGCGGCCTCCGTCGCAGCCGGTCAGCAGCTTGCCGAAGACATGCGTGCGGACCTGTTGGGGAGACAGTTCGTGTCGGGTGGCGACACGATCACCGTGACCGATGCGATCGTGTCGACCGACGGCGAGATCGCACGGACCGATGGTCAGCGCATCATCGAGGTCCGCGCCAAGTACGACGAGGACCAGGGCGTCACGGGCCTCTTGAACGACACGCAGGCGCTCGTCGAGGGTGACTTTCCCGTAGCCGAGATCGAGTCACGAGGTATTTCAGCCGACGCCGTGACGTTCGACTTCGGTCTGGAATCCGACAACCAAGACGACTTCGCCGGTCTGCTCGTTGCTGGCGTGGTGGCGCTGGGACTGATGCTGCTCCTCATCACGGTGCAGTTCCGTTCGCTCGCCCAGGCACTGCTGATCTTCATGGCCATCCCACTCAGCTTCTTGGGTGTGTTCGGGGTGCTGAAGCTCACCGACAACCCACAATCGTTCCTGTCCAGCGTTGGCTTCATCGCGTTGATCGGCGTGGCGGTCAACAACACGATCCTGCTCGTCGACTCGGCCAATCAACAGCGTCGAGCAGGGGCATCGGCTGGTGAGGCGATCCAGCATGCCGTCACATCTCGGTTCCGCCCGCTGGTAGCGACGACGATCACCACCGTGGTCGGCCTCTTGCCGCTGGCGCTCAGCGACCCGTTCTGGGAGTCGCTGGGCTTCACGCTGATGGGCGGTCTCGTCAGCTCGACCGTCCTCGTGCTGCTGTGCTTCCCGTCCTTCTACCTTGCCCTCGAATCGGTGCGGACGCCGTTGCGCAACGCCGTCCGTCGCCGTCGTGGCCGCACACTGTTGACCTGAGCCGGCCGGCCGTTCGGTACCGTGCTTCGTGTGCCGGATCTGACGAAGCAACAGCGCCGTTCGAGGCTCGAAGCGCGGTTGCTCGAATCCGGTGCTGAGAGCAGCCACGAGGCGTGGGGTGAACGCAAGCACGGCGTGATTGGCGCAATGCGCGGCACCGTTGTCGAATTGGGCCCGGGCACCGGCGTCAACATGCGCTACTACGCGCCGGGCACGAAGGTGATTGCCGTTGAGCCGAACCCGGTGATGCACCCGCCGCTGCAGTCAGCTGCCGAGAAGCACGGCGTGGACCTGGAGATCCGGCAGCTCGACGGCGCAGCGGTCGATGTCGTCGACGAGTCGGTCGACGGGGTGGTCGGCACGCTGCTGCTGTGTGGCGTGGACGACCCTGGACGCGTCCTGCACGAGGCGCACCGCATCCTGAAGCCCGGGGGCACCTACTTCTTCATCGAGCACGTTGCCTCACGGGCCCGCACCGCCAACCGCCGTGTCCAGCGAGTGCTCTTTCGGCCCCACCGGTGGCTGTTCAACGGATGCGAGATCACGCGTGACACAGCGGAGACCATTCGGCGTTCGCCGTTCGAGTCGGTTGACATCGATGAAGTCGATCGAGGCCGCCCGGCACTGTGGGTGCGGCACCAGATCGCCGGCACGGCAACGAAGGCCGCTCAATAGCTGGCTGCCCGCTCGGCCATTCGCTACTTTGGCGCGATGACATCGCGTGTCTGGCTCGTCCGTCGTTCTGCTTCGATTGCCGTGATTGCGTTGCTGCTCGCATCAAGCGGAGCGAGCACCGATTCCGCCGCAGAGACAACACTTGCGCCGGTCGACACACCTGCTGCCACCGAGGCACCGGTCGCGACCGACGCGCCGGCGGTGACCGAAGCTCCAGCGGTGACCGAACCGGCAACCACGGCGGCCCCGGCAACGACCGCCGCCCCGGCAACTACGGCGGCTCCGGAGACAACGGCTGCACCAGCACCGACCGCGCCACCGGCGGCCGATCTGACCTTGCGCATCGATGGCATCGGCACGCTCCCGTTCGGAGCGACCACACCCGATCAACTGATCGAGGCGTTGTCGCCCGTCATCGGCAGTCCGACCTCGGTCGAATCACTCGACTATCCGGCCGACGCCGGCGCGTACTACGAGAACGTCGACGAGGAACGCGGCTTCGCGTTTCCGTCAGGTCGCGATGTCTGCTTCGGGAACGGGTTGTGCGCGTACTTCGGTGGAGCATCCAGTGCAGCGCTGACCTTTGTCGGCTACCGGCACAGTGAAGGTCCCGGCGCGTTCACCACGGCATCGGGCGTTGGCCCAGGGTCGCAAGGCGCCGACTTCCCGGGCGTCATCATCGCCGAGCCGGGCGGCTGCTACTCGACCGGTGGCGGCACCGCCGACGGCGTCCGACTGTTCCTGCAATCGAGCGGCGACCTCTTCGGCTACTTCAGCGACGATGGGATGGACTACATCAGCCAGGTCCCGGCCATCGCCGACATCTCGGTGATCAGCGTGTTCGCCGGTGAAGAATCGTTCTATCTCTTCGACGATTGCTGATCAGGCCGCCATCAGGAAACTGTGGGGCGACGCTGAGCCCAGGGATGTGCTGACTCGAGCTGGCTGGCGACAGCGAGGAGCAGGTCTTCGCGACCGTATGCGGCCACCAACTGCACACCGATCGGCAGGCCACTGTCGTTCCAGTGAAGCGGCAAGCTGATTGCCGGCTGTCCGCTGGCGTTGAACGGTGGCGTGAACCCGACAAAGCGTGCGGCACGCTTCATGCCGGCCATCGGGTCGCCCTCGACGGCGTCATGTGCTCCGATCTCGACGGGTGGCTCGCTGAGCGTCGGTGTCAACAGCAGGTCCCAGCCTTCGGTCCACCAGGACTGCAACGCTCGGCGATATTCGACCACGGCTCCGAGTGCTGCGCCGTACTCGACACCCGAGACTCCCTTTGCCCATTCGGCCTGCGCCCAGTTGACGGGTTCGACATCATCGGCGGTCATCTCCCGGCCGATCCATGACTCCATCTTCTTGATGCCGAGCGCCATGTTGGTGGCCCACATCGCCATGAATCGGGGAGTGAAGGACGGGTCCTCCAGCACACTCGGATGACCGGGCGCGAGGTCGTGGCCCAGACCTTCGAGCATCGTGGCAGCGGAGCGGACCGCAGTGACGCAGTCGTCGTGGAGTGAGTCTCCCTGCGGGTTGTGGTCGAGGATTCCGATGCGAAGCCGGCCCGGGTCGTGGCCGAGTTCGTCTTCATAGGGCCGAGCTGGCGGGGCAGCGATGACCGTGTCGCCGACGCCGGGTCCGTGGACGGCGTCGAGGATTCGGGCGGTGTCGCGCACCGAGCGGCTGACGACGAGGTTGACACTGAGGCCGGACTCGTCGCGGTCGGGTGCGAGCGAGATGCGGCCTTGCGACGGCTTGAGGCCAACGAGGCCGCTGCACGACGCAGGAATCCGAATCGATCCACCCCCGTCGCTGGCGTGGGCCATCGGCACCATCCCGGCAGCAACCGCAGCAGCAGCACCGCCGCTCGATCCGCCCGGCGTGCGAGTCGTGTCCCACGGGTTGCGTGTCGGTCCGTGCGCGATCGGTTCGGTGACGGGCAGGCTGCCGAGCTCGGGGCTGTTGGTTCGGCCCACGTTGATCAGGCCGGCATCACGGAACCGCGCGACCAGCGTCATGTCGTATTTGGCCAGCGGCGGGTTCGCGGCGAGCGCAGCGTTGCCGTTGGTCATCGGCATGCCGGCCTCGGGGGCCCACAGGTCCTTCAACATGAACGGCACGCCGAGGAACGGGGGCCGGTCTCCACTGCCGGCGCCGGCAGGCGCGGTTGCGGCTCCGGTGGCGTCGATCACGTCGGCTTGCTCGCGTGCCCGGTCGTACCAGTGCAGTACCACGGCATTGATCGCTCCGTTCATGCGATCGATGCGTTCGACTGCGGCATCGATGAGTTCACGCGACGACACTGCACCAGCTGCCACCAAGGCAGCCTGCGCGGTGGCATCGAGCCATTGGGTCTCGTCAGCGATGTTCTCCATCTCGCGTTGTTAGCACGGCTCGCTATTCTGAAGTTCATGGGACTGTTGAACGCTCGCAACTTGCGCAGGGCGAAGGAACTTCTCGAGAAGAATCGGCACAAGGTCGGCGACGTGGTCGGCAAGGCGACCGTGCAGATCGACAAGGTTTCGGGTGGCAAGACCTCGAACCTCTCGAAGAAGGCTGAAGAGGCGGCGCGGAAGTATTCGGCCGGCAGCAGCGCCACTCACCACGGCGACCATCCCGACGCGGGGTCTGACAGCCACGACAGCCATGACCACGACGACTCGAGATCAAGAGAAGACGCCGAGATCAGGAGAGCGAAGGCACAGGCCAAGGCTGCAACGGCGATGGCGGGGTTGGCCAACGCTGCCAACGGCTTCCTGGAGAAGGCGCAGGCTCGTGTCGATGAGGCCGAAGGCAAGATGCCGCCGCCCCCGTCCGATGCGGTCGCCGATGCGACCAACCCGCCGCCGCTGTCCGGGAACTGATGGTCAGAGGTTGATGCTCGGTGTCCCGCAGTTCCAGTACTCGCGGGAATCGAAGTAGACCGACGAGCTGAGCCAGCGCCACTGGCCGTCGTTGCCGCGACGGAAGAGGCCGTGTTGCAGCTCGCTCGACTCGGCGCGGTCGTCGAAGTACACGATGCTGATGTGGCGGTCGTCCGGGCGTTGGATCGACGCCGTGCACACGCTGATCGTGCCGGTGGCTGGTATCGCGTCGATTGCCACCTCGGTCGACGACACGACGCGGGGGAACTCGGTCGAGCGCACGTCTTCGACGACTGCTGCCAGGTCGGGGTTTCCGGTGCCCAGGATCGCGGCACCCTGCGCGACGAGAAACGGCAGCCACTGTGCAGGGTCGTCGACGGCGAGTTCCGGGACCTGCGGCTCGCCGAGCGAGGCATCGGCGTCGCCTGGTGTGGCGTCGAAGGCGGTGATGTCGACCTCGCAGGTGAGGGCTGCCTCGGTGGGCCGATTGACCTCGTAGTTGCCTGAGAGTGGGGCGCTCGCGCCGGGAGCGAGGGACCAGATGACGAGCGGCTGCAACGTGCTGCCGAGGGGGCCATCGACGCCGTCGGCGAGCAGCTGCATCGATGCATGGACGCCGATGGGATGATCGACGTTGTTGGTGACCTCGAGTGAGAAGTCGCCGCCGTCGCACACGAGGTTGGTGGCGCTGAGCGGGGCCGGATCGGCGTTGAACGCACCCATCCGTTGCTCGATCGTCATGGCGCCGCGGAGCTGGCCGAGTGCGTCAGCACAGGTCGCCTCGGCAGCTGCCAGCTCGGCGTCGGTGATGCGGGCCAACGTCAGTTTGCGTGTGTCGTACCCGTCGGCGAGCAACGAGCCACAGGCGTCTTCTGGCGCAGCGGTGGTGGTTGGTGGCAGCGTGGTAGACGGTGTCGCAGGCGCGACCGTGGTGTCAGGAGCGCTGGTCGGCGGAGACGTGGTGGCGACAGACGGAACGTCGACGAGTGAGTCTGCCGACTCCAGGTCGGGGCTGCCTCCGATCCCCGGAACGTCCGAGTCACCCGTCGAGCATGCAGCAGCAGCGAGCGCAAGCACGACGAGCGTCGACCTCGCTCGCATCAGAGCACGAAGCGCATCTCGCTGAGCAGTGCGCCGGGAAGACGCGCGCTCGCCGTGCTCCGCTCGATGTAGGTGCTCGGGTCGAGGAGTACCTCGGCATCGTCGGTGAGGCCCTCGAGTTGATCGCCGAGCATGTTGAACGCGGTGTCGTCGAAGCGGAGCACGCTGACCGGGGCAACGATCTCGCCGCTATCCATCCAGAACGTGGCAAACCGGGTCATGCCGGTTGTTCGGCAGGCCGACATGTCGCTGAAGTTCGTGTACCAGAGGTTGCCGACGAACAGGCCGGTGTCGAGCGCCTCGGCGACGCCATCGGTCGGGATCGTGCCCGGCGCGATTGCCATCGACTGCGGGTACTCGCCGCGATGTGCGCCGTTGGTGGCCACGCCGTACTCCTGGGCCGACCGCGGCGAGACGAGCGTGTCGTTGAGCTTGCCATCGAGGATCAACTGCACTTCGTCGGGACGGGTGAAGCCGGAGGACTCGAAGTTCGGGGCAACGCCGCCGAGGGTGTTCTCGCTGATCGTGACCTGTGACGACAACGTCGCATCGCCAGCGAGCATCCGAAGCAGGGGAGTCTGCTTGGTCTCGTGTGCTCGACGACCGAAGGCGCCGTAGTACGAGAGGAGCGACATCACCTCTTCCATTGCCCGAGGTGCCAGATACGTGCGGTAGTCGCCGGGGCCGAGCACCTTGGGGTCGCGAGCGAGCGCCGTCAGCTGCTGGCTTGACCAGTCGACCTTGCGCGCGAACGCGTCGTCGTCCCAATCGAATCCCGCGTAGAGGTTCTTCGCTGCTTTGTCGGCCTGCAGGTAGAAACACCAGTCGAGGTTGAACGTCGACGACTGGAACCAGTTGCGCTGGCCGAGCGAGTTGGCGAATCCGTTGAACGTGTCGCCCGAGGCGTAGATGCCGACCAGGTCCTTGCCCTGGCCCGCCTGGCGGATGTCTGCGAGAGCCACATCGGGGCTCGGGATGGCGCCGGTCTTGACGTTGTTGGTCGACGTCGGCTCGGTGTTGTAGAGCAGGTATGGGTCGTCTGGTACGAGCCGACGCTGGTCGCGGAGCTGGCCGAGTAATGCGCCGACCCTGGCGTTGTCCATCGCCTGATCGCCCGTGAGGTTGATCGTTCCACCGACGTGGCGCTTGCCTTCGATCAGGTCGACGCTCAGCTTCTGCTGATCGACCGAACCGGCTTGGCGTACGTCGTTGTTGTTGAGCCGGATGAAATCGGTGGCCTCACCTGCGAGGTTGGCGAGGAGGACCTCGTCGCCCTGCAGCGTGGAAGTGGCCGAGGTGACCAGCTCGTCGAAGTAGGCCTGGCGTTCAGTGCTGTTGCTCATGCTTCGCCTCCGAAGACCTC
>JAJCXU010000512.1 GCA_029263275.1 Ilumatobacter sp. | reverse complement strand
CGTCAGGCCCCAAGAACGTGCCGCCGGAGCGGGCGCCTGACCACGAGGTCACCTACGTGACCGACCGCGATCAGGCGTTCGTCTATCGCTTGTCGGGGGACAGGAACCCGCTCCACACCGACCCGGCCTTTGCTGCCAGGGGTGGGTTCGACACGCCGATCCTCCACGGGCTCTGCTCGTATGGCTTCACGGGCCGGGCGCTCCTGCACGCCGCGTGCGGTAGTGATCCGGCGAACTTCCACCACATCGAGGGCCGCTTCGCGTCGCCCGTCATCCCGGGCGATTCGTTGACGGTCCGAGCGTGGTCGATCGGCGACGGCGAGTCGGTGTTCACCACCAGCGCGACGCCAGCGGCGGGCGGCGACGAACGCGTCGTCATCGACCAAGGACTCCTCCGCCACACCACTTGACCCGTCCCACATTCACGTCTGCACCCGGTCCCGACGTGAGCGGTCACTCACGTCGGGACCCGGTCCGGACGTGAGCGGGGTGGTCAGGGGCGACAGATGCTGACGAGGTGTTCGACGATCGAGTCGAGCGCGATGTCTTCGCGTTCGCCGGTCTTGCGATCCTTGACCTCGATGGTGGGATTGTCGTCGTTGGCAATGCCGCGACCGACGACCACGATCGTCGGGACGCCAATCAGCTCAGCGTCCTTGAACTTCACACCGAGCGAGGCCTTGCTGCGGTCGTCGAGCAACACGCGCAGACCGGCTGCCTCCAGCGACGCGGTGAGTTCGTCGGCCGCCGCAACCTGTGGGCTGCCGTCCTTGCCCGCGATGATGACATGCAGGTCGGCCGGTGCGATCTCGCGCGGCCAGCAGAGTCCGCTGTCATCGAGTGTTGCCTCGGCGATGGCAGCCAGACACCGCGAGACGCCGACGCCGTAGCTGCCCATCGTGGGCGTGATCGGCTGATCGTTCTCGTCGCGAACCGTGAGCTCGAGGGCTTCGGCGTACTTCGTGCCGAGCTGGAAGATGTGGCCGATCTCGATGCCACGCGCGATTTCGACGTCGGACCCACAGTTCGGGCACGTGTCGCCATCGAGCACTTCAGCAGCCTCGATCGTTCCGTCCGCGACGAAGTCGCGGCCGGCCGTGAGATGCAAGACGTGTTGGTTGTATTGATCGGCACCAGTGATCCACTGCGTCCCGTCGACGATGCGCGGATCAAGGAGGTAGCGGATGCCGGACTCGTTGTTGGTGCCGAGGACACCCGGGCCGATGTAGCCCTTCTTGAGCGATGGATGCTGCTTGAAGTCGTCTTCACTGAACGGCTCGACTTCGGCCGGCTCGACCTGTGCGCCGAGCCGCTTCATGTCGACTTCACGATGGCCCTCGATGCCAACCGCAAGTGGTTCGACCGTGCCATCTGGATGTTTGATGTTGACCACCACGTTCTTCAACGTGTCGGCGGCGGTCCAGTCGCGGTCGGGGTGCCGCAGCGCAGGATCGCTGTTCACGCAGGCGACGAGTGTCGCGATCGTCGGCGTCTTGGGGGTGTCGTGGACCATGGCCGCAGGGAGGCCGTCGAGCGATCGAGGTTCCGGGACGGGCGTGTGTACAGCTTCGACGTTGGCTGCGTAGTCGCATGACGTGCAACGGATGAACGTGTCTTCGCCGACCGGGAGCGGAGCGAGGAACTCTTCGGACGCTGAACCGCCCATGGCGCCGGACAGCGCCGACACGATCACGTACGGCAGTTCGAGCCGTTCGAACAGCTTGATGTAGGCCGCGCGGTGAGCGTCATATGAGGCCTGCAGACCAGCGTCGTCGAGGTCGAAGCTGTAGGAGTCCTTCATCGAGAACTCGCGGGTGCGCAGCAGACCGGCGCGAGGGCGAGCCTCGTCGCGGAACTTGGTTTGGATCTGGTAGATCACGAGCGGGAGGTCGCGATAGGAGCTGTAGAGATCCTTGACCGTGAGGGTGAACATCTCCTCGTGCGTCGGTGCCAAGAGAAAGTCGGCGCCGTGTCGGTCTTGGAGCCGGAACAGGTTGGGGCCGTACTCCTCGTAGCGGTTCGTCGCTTGATATGGCTCGATGGGCAGCAGCGCCGGGAAGTGCACTTCTTGGAACCCAGCAGCGTTCATTTCCTCGCGCACGATGCGTTCAACGTTGCGAAAGACTTCGTAGCCGAGCGGAAGCCAGCTGAATCCGCCAGGCGCCGCTCGGCGGATGTAACCCGCGCGAACGAGCAGTCGGTGGCTTTGCACCTCCGCATCCGAGGGGTCATCACGCAGGGTTCGCAGGAACAGGTTCGACATCCGTTGCACGGGATGAAGCTACCGGCTGCCGGTGGGTCGCCTCGGTTCCAGAATCGTCGTCGACAATTCCACGATCAGGGGCGGTCGGGACCTATCGTCGCTGCCATGTCACGCGTCACGTCATCGTTGGTCCTGCTCGCAGCGCTTGGAGCCGCCGGCTGCAGCACGACCGTGTCGGACGACGAGTCCACCCGCGACGACTCAGGTGAAGTGGTCGAAGGGGGCGAGGTCGGAGCTCTGCGTCTGCAAGTCGGTGACTGCCTGGCCGACGAAGCGATCGGTGATGTGCTGTCGGTGCCGGTTGTCCCGTGTGCTGAGCCGCACGACAGCGAGCTCTATCACGAGTTCGATATTGCGGGGTCCGAGTATCCGGGTGAGGAATCTGTCCTCGATTCAGCCCAGCAAGGGTGCCTCGACACCTTCGAGTCGTTCGTCGGAGCGCCGTACGCGGCATCGATCTACGACATTTCCTACCTGTACCCAATCGAGGAGTCCTGGAACAAGATCGGTGACCGGACCGTGCAGTGTGGTGTGTATCTCGTGGATGGTTCACTCGCCGTCGGGTCGGCCGCGGGCATCGGGAAGTAGCCCAGCGCAGGCATCGCTTGCAGCGTTTTCGTCGCCCTGGTGGCGGGATGGTGGCGGGATGGTGGCGGGATGGTGGCGGGATGGTGGCGGGATGGTGGCGGGATGGTGGCGGCCTCACGAAACCACCCAGACCCTGCTACGATTGTGGTTCGCAATTTGGTTCGTGACCAAGGCGTGGGGCTCTGCCTCACGCCTTGTTTCTTGAACGGGCACAGAACACCAGAAGACCGAACCAGAAAATCGAGCCAGAAAATCGAGTGGAGAGGAGGCAGATTGACATGACCGAGAGCAGCGAACTTGCACGAGTACGAGCCATCGTCGAACCCATCGCCTCCGATCTCGACCTCGACGTCTATGACATCGAGCGCCGCGGTGTCACCGTGCGTGTCACGCTCGACACTCACGCCGGCTCCGACGGTGGCATCACCCTCGACAATCTGTCGTTGGCAACCCGGTTGATCTCTCGCGAGATCGACCACGAGGACCCGATCACGACGAGGTTCACGCTCGAAGTCACGAGCCCCGGCCTCGAGCGCCAGCTGCGCACGCCCGCTCACTTCCAGCGTGAGGTCGGCAAAGACATCACCGTACGCTTCCGCGATCCCAACGCGGATCCTCGGCGGATCGATGGTCAGCTCACCGCTGCCTCCGAGACCGACGGCACGCTGCTCCTCGACGACGGCACCGAAACGACGTTCGACTTCGACGGCGTCGACAAGGCCCGCACGGTCTTCGAGTGGGGTCCGGCACCGAAGCCCAACGCGCCGAAGAAGAACACCGCCAAGAAGCCGCAGCAGGCCAAGAAGGCCAATGCAAAGCAGTCCGCCGCATCGAAGCAGGCGAGCTCGAACAAGTCCGACTCGACGAACTCACCATCAAACAAGGAGAAGCAGACGTCATGACCAACATGGACATGAGTGAAGCCATCGGAATGCTGGCCCAGGAAAAGGGTCTCTCCGAAGAAGCGTTGCTGCACGTGCTGGTCGACGCGCTCGCGTCGGCGTACAAGCGTCGTGACGATGCCGCTGACGAAGTGGTCGTCGAGGTCAACCCCGAGACTATGGACTTCTCGTTCATCGCGTACGACGTCGACGAAGACGGCAACTGGGTCAACGAGCGTGATGACACGCCGCGCAAGGAAGAGATGGGCCGCATCGCGGCAATGACCTTCCGTCAGGTGATGAGCCAGCGCATCCGTGAGGTCGAGTCCGACCGCAAGTTCGAGGAATATGCGAACCGCGAGGGCGACATCGTCACCGGCATCATCCAGCGCACCGACGCTCGCTACACACTGCTCGACTTGGGTCGCGCCGAGGCGCTGCTCCCGCAGGCCGAGCAGGTTCCATTCGAGCGTCCGGCTCAGGGCGATCGCCAGAAGGCATACATCGTCGAAGTCCGGCGGACGCCGAAGGGCCCGCAGATCGTCGTGTCTCGCACGCACCCGGGCCTCATCAAGCGCCTGTTCGAACTCGAAGTGCCAGAGATCGCCGACGGCATCGTCGAAATCAAGGCCTGCGCCCGCGAACCCGGTCACCGCACCAAGATCGCCGTCTGGTCGAATGACCACAACGTCGATCCCGTCGGCGCCTGCGTCGGCGCTCGTGGTGGCCGTGTCCGCATGGTCGTCAACGAGATGCGCGGCGAGAAGATCGACATCGTCCCGTTCAGCGAAGACCTCGCCGACTTCGTCGCCAAGGCGCTGTCGCCGGCCAAGGTCACCCAGGTCAACATTTCCGACGACGGCACCGCCGCTGATGTCATCGTGCCCGACCACCAGCTCAGCCTGGCCATCGGTCGCGAAGGTCAGAACGCTCGGCTGTCGGCACGGCTCACTGGTGTGCGCGTCGACATCCGTTCTGAGACGCAGCTTGCCGAGGGCATCCCGGCCAGCCATGGTCGTGACTCCGACGTCGAGTACGCCGTCGGCGAGTGGCGCCCCAACGCAGAGACCGGCGAGAACGAGTGGCACGCAGCCGATGGCAGCGTCATCTCGGAATCGGAGTGGAACAAGCAGGCTCAAGAGGCAGAAGCCAAAGCGGCTCAGGCCGAAGCCGAGGTTCCCGAGATCACCGAAGAGCTCGTCGCTGGTCCATGGGCTGGTTCGGTGCAGCCGATGTCGGACCCCGATCAGGTGCCCCCGGGCTTCGAGATCAAGGCCAACGAAGACTCCGACCTCTACCACGTCCCTGGTTCGCGCTACTACGACCAGACCAAGGCCGAGTTGTGGTTCCGCTCGATCGATGCCGCCGAAGGCGCCGGGTTCTCACCGGCGGGTGGCTCCGACGACACCTCTGATGAGGACGTGGCCGACGAGGCTGCTGCAGAAGATGCCGTCGTCGAGGAAGCTGCGCCAGCCGAGGCAACGTCCACCGATGACGTCGTGGCCGACGAAGCTGCCGACACGACCGAGGCGCCAGCCGACGACGAGCAAGCAGCTGACGATGACCAAGCAGCAGCAGCTGACGATGGATCGGCTGCCGACGAAGCAACGGAGGCCGACGAGGCACCCGACACCGAGACGAGCAGTGAGGCAGACGACTGAGCAACACGAACCCGTCCGCAGCTGCATCGGCTGTCGAACGCGGCGCCCGCAATCGGCACTTGTGCGGATTACGAGGGCTGGCGGCGACATCGTGGTCGATGGTCCCAGCAATGGGCGGGGTGCGTGGATCTGTGCAGTCAGTACCAATGACTGCACGGCAGGAAACAAGAAACAACGTCAGGTTGCGGGGGAGTGTCTCGAAGCCGCAATTGCGCAGCGAGCATTCGCTCGGGCATGGCGCATCGGTATCGATGCTGACGACATCACGAACATCAGAAGACACACCGGCCACTTGTGACGCCGGTGCGATGTGCATTGATTGGCACATCGGCGAGGGAATCCCGACTGGGAAAGGTTGAATCGAAGCGTGGCAGCAAAGAAGATCAGAATCCACGAGCTCGCCAAAGAGCTCGGGATGACTAACCAGGAGGTCCTTGACCTCTGTGGCGTACTCGGTGTTGCCGCGAAGGGGCCATCGTCCTCACTCGCTGAGGCATACGCCGACATGGTGACCCGACGCGCCCAGCGTGACGGATTGACCCGTGACGAGCAGCCTGACGAGCCCAAGCCAGTCAAGAAGGCGGCGGCCAAGAAGAAGGCTGCCGCGAAGAAGGCGCCGGCGAAGCGCGCGAGTTCCGCGGCCACCAAGAAAGCGGCACGCAAGGCGA
>JAJCXU010000511.1 GCA_029263275.1 Ilumatobacter sp. | reverse complement strand
GGAACGGCATGACATGTCGTGGGCCGCGACGCATGGGCCCATCAAGACGTTTGGGCTCGCGGGCGTCTGTGACACCGTGCTGATCACGAACCGTCGCGACGTCGCGGCGCGCTTCGAGACCAGAAGCTCCCAGCTCCACCTCACTCGCAACAACGTCTTCGGCCTCGCCGCGTTCGAGGCCGCCTACCGGCACGGAGAACACTGGCTGGACGGGTTCCTTGCGCTGATCTCAGACAACATCGAGCTGATCCAACAGGGCCTCCCTGAGACGATCGACCTGATCGTCCCCGAAGGCACCTATTTGGCCTGGCTCGATCTTCGCCGACTCGGTCTCGACGTTGCCGCGATCCCGGCCTGGTTGGGGTCGACCGCTGGCCTCGCTCTCAGCCCGGGCCACTGGTTCGGTCGCGAAGGGGCCGGTTTCGCTCGCATGACGATCGCCGCCCCCAGCGATGTCATCGAACGAGCCGTCACACAGCTCGCCAGAGCTGCCAACCGCTAGACAGGAAGGACGAGTGAGTCGTTGCGGGTTCGATCATGTACCGGCGCTTCCGATCGGCCGGATCGCATGCCGCGCTCGTCGCTCGCCAGACGATCTACGAACCTTCTGACAGCCAGCCAAGCGTCTCGGCCAGGTCGACGATCTGCCCAGGTGGCAGGATCGCTGAGTCGCGACTGCCGTCGACGGCGTAGGCATCGACCGAGATGAAGGCGACGGGCTGTGGGGCGCCGTCGACGACACGATTGAGCGTGTTGTCGATGACCACAAAATGGTCGGTTGGGATCGTGAACGAGGAACGTTGCTCTCCGAGAACGAAGTCGATGTCTTCACCGGTGCCGTTCCCGCTGAAGTCGAACATCTGGCATGCCGCCGAGGTGGGGGTTGACCGTGCTTCGAAGAAGTACTCCGTGTAGTTGCTGTCGGTCTCGAAGCCAAGGCCAAGTGTGCCGCCCTCTGGGATCGCCTCAGTCATGAATGTGAAGACGACGCCTTCGTCGGTGCCCGCGATGGTGACGGGAGAGTCGAACAGCCCAGCGCCGGTGGAGTCGGGCGGCTCGAACGCGAGCGCAGTCTCCTGGGGCTCGTCGACGCATTCGGCCACGAGCGGAAGCGAGATGAAGTGGTGATCGATGGGCTCACTGGGAATATGGACGATCCCCAATGCGTCGCCGATCGTCACGGTCGCGCGATCATCCGGGCACACGACTTCGAGCAGGCCCCGATACCCGTCGGGCTCGATGGGATTCACCACACGGGGGTCGACCGACGCGATCCCGAGCAGTTCGGCGTCTTGGAAGTCAGACGTCAGCGACACCTCGAAGTTGAAGATGTTGCCGACAGGAACCGGCATGTCTGGCTGGGTCTGTCTGAGTTCGAGGCGGGCTGCACTGATGAAGATCACTCCCGCCTCGGGTACTTCCGAGTTGAAAGTGAAGCTGTTGCTGTCGGTTCCGACTTCGGGTGGGCCCGGAACGGGACCGTCCTCAGCAAGGAATGCCAGGGCGTATGCCAGATCCGCGGCCGGCTCGTCCACCGTCACCTCGAACGTCGCGGGAGCGTCGAACGTCGTGCCAGCGGGGCCGACTTCCCATGCGCCGACCGATCCGGCAGGCCCATCGACGATGTCGAGAGTGATCTCGACGTCGGCGGGAACGGCGCCCGCGGCGACCTTGAGTGTCGCCAGACCGTCCGTACTCACGATGGTCTGTGCCGCGGACTGCTCCGGCTCGGGAGCGACTCCTGAGTCTGGTGCTGAATCGGGAACTGAGTCAGCGGGCGCGTTCGAACCCGCCGAGGGCTGCGGCGCGCTGATCGGGGCGCCGGTGCCTTCCGGCACGTCGTCATTGCTCGCACTACATCCGACGGCACCCATCGTGAATGCGCCAATCATGAACATCACCGTTTGCGTTTTCATCGTTCGCTTCTCATCTCGTCCGAGCCTGTACCCCACCCGTCATCGAAACGTCATCGGCGACGGCGGCAGTGTCGTGGGGGCATCGCCGCCGACCTGTTTGCAGCTGCGGCGCGTGGGTACGATCGCGCCATGCCTGAACTCAAAGCGCTGAAGGGCTGGACGCGAGCGCGTTGGCAGTTCGCAGCCGTGATGGCGGTCGTCAGTGCGCTCGCAATCGGGTTGCCGACTGACGTGATTCCCAACCCGGTGTTCGGGCGCCAGGGCACGCCAGTCGAGCCCTGGGCAGTGCCAGTTCTGGTGATCACGGCGGTGTTGAGCGGCCTGCTCTTCGCCACGTACATGCGGGCTGGCGACGCCGACGAGACCGACGCTAACGAATCGCTCGACCGACCCAGCCGATTTGGCAGCCTCGGGGGGCTGCTGTCGTTCTTCGCCGTTGGCTGCCCTATCTGCAACAAGGTCGTCGTGGTCGCGCTCGGCACCTCCGGTGCGCTGACCTGGTTCGCCCCGGTCCAGCCCTATCTGGGCGTCCTCGCGTTGGGTCTGCTGGCGTGGGCACTGCGGGTCCGCTTGCGGGGCGAGGTCGCCTGCCCGGTCGTCGCGCGCTGATCCCGCGGACTGGCCCTCATTCCGAAACTTGTTGCGAGAGTGCCCTGTGAGGGCGTCGTCGGCACGAATTTCGGGAGGGGGGCGGCACTAGCTTGGGCGACATGGCCTACGAACTGCTGACCCTTGAACGTCACGACAACGGTGTTGCCGTCCTCACCCTCGCGAATGGCAAGGTCAACGCACTCTCTGGGGCGTTGGTCGCGGAGATCGCTGCCGCAGCCACCGAACTCACCGACTCGCCGCCGTCGGCGCTGATCGTGAGCGGCGGCGATCGAATCTTCGCCGCTGGCGCGGAGATCTCCGAGTTCGGTGGCCCGGAAGAGGCCAAGGTGATCGGCCCGGAGATTCATGTCGCGTTCGATCGTCTCGCGGCCCTGCCGTGCCTCGTGATCGCTGCGGTCAGCGGCTACGCACTCGGCGGTGGCTGTGAGCTCTCGCTCGCATGCGATTACCGCATTGCTTCCGAGCGGGCGGTGTTCGGCCAGCCTGAGATCCTGCTCGGCATCATCCCCGGAGGTGGCGGAACGCAGCGACTCGCTCGCACCGTCGGAGCCAGCAAGGCGAAGGAGATCTGCCTGACCGGACGACAGGTGAAGGCCGAAGAAGCGTTCCGGATCGGTCTCGCCGATGAAGTGGTCGCCCCGGAGGCGTTGATGGACCGGGCGCTCGAACTCGGTGCCACGCTCGCGAAGGGCGCAACCGTTGGCCAGGGCATCTGCAAGCGCGCTATCGATCAGGGTCTTTCGACGTCATTGGCCGAGGGCCTCAAGATCGAACTCGATGCATTCGTCGAGGTCTTCGGCACCGAGGACAGCCAGATCGGCGTGAAGAGTTTCCTCGAGAACGGCCCGGGCAAGGCCGAGTTCGTCGGGCGCTGAAGCGTCGCTGGTTCATCGCACGGGTCAACTCCGCGATGTTCAGTTCGTCGCCCGCAACGTGGACTTCCGACGCGGTCGGCCCGCTCAGGGCGTCGACTTGAGATGCCAGGCTGACCGGGCGAGCCAGAGGCCGACGCAGGTCAGCACGATCATCACGAGACCTGCCACCGTGTAGGCAGCAGCTTGCCCGTAGCTGCCATAGATCGTTCCGGTCACCGACGCCATCACGCCGGCAGAGATCGCTTGCGCGGCGCCGATGACGCCGTGTGCGCCAGCCTGGCGGTCCGCCGGAACGACCATGCTGACCGCGACGCCAGCACTCGAAATCGTCAAACCATCCGAGACCGCGTGCACCATCGCAACCGCGAAGATCAAGCCGCCGGCCGGCAGGAATCCGTAGATGATCATCAGGCCAGCAGCGAAGAACAGGCCGATCGATCCGAGCTTGAACGGCCCCCACGTCTGCGCCAATCGACCGCCGATCGGGCCGAGAAAGATGAGTGGCAGACCGAACAGGGTGATGCCCAGATTCGCAATCCAGTCAGTTGTGCCGAGGTCCTTGTGGACCACGTCCCACAGTGCATCGAACGACCCGATCATGATGAAGGCCACTGCACCAAGCATCACCGCGCCCGCGAATGGGCGGCTGGCGAGGAGGTCGATGGCGAATCGCCGGGCGGGCGGCTCGACGGCCTCGGCCACATCGACGCGAGCGACCATCGGGAGCAACACGAGGGTGGCCGCGGCAACAACGAGAAACGGGGCAGGGATACCGAACGGGCCGACCAACACGGCCGAGATTGCCGGCCCCAGCGCGAAGCCGAACACGTCGGCCGCGAGCAAGCGGCCCATGTTCTGGCCGAGGTTCGCAGGGTCTGCCAGCACCACGATGCGTTTGATCGCCGGGCCTGCCGCACCGATGCCGACACCGGAGATGAATCGGCCGATCAGGATCGGGACCAGCGAGGTGCCGAACGCCATCAAGACGAGGCCGATGACGTTGACGAACACCCCCGCGAGCACCAGCTTCTTGGCGTGTCCTCGATCGGCGAACGGAGCAATGGAGATCTGCGACAGGAACCCGGCGATGAAGCCGATGCCGATGATGATCCCGATCCAATTCTCCGAGATGGCGTACTCGTCGCGGTAGTCGGCCGCGATGGTGAACAACACGCCGTAGCCGGCAGCAAGGGCGGCGCTCAGGCCGCCGAACGCGACGAGCAGCATCATCGGCGAAGGTGGGGATACCGCGCCTCGCTGTTCGTGTTCGGAGACGCCGTCTGACGTGTCCGGCAGCATGCGGCGAGGCTAACGAGAAGTTGTTGTGGCGGCGTGGTCGGTTGCTGCCAACCGGAGGGTCAGCCGAATGCGACGAGCCCGGTGTCGAAGACGCTCGACAGTGCAGCGTGTGTCGGCAACGCTCGCGCCGACAGGCCCCATGGGCCAGCGTCGCCCGGGTGGAAGGTTCCGGCGAACACTCCGGCTTCAGAGGTAGCTGTGAGGTCGACAGCCGCCGTGCGCGCTTCGTCAAACGAACCGTCGGGTCGGAGTGGCCCGTGGATGACCTGTACTGCGAGTTCGTCGAGTCGGAGCTTGCCGGGGTCGACGTGTACGCGGACATGGCGCTCAGCCCCGGACACGCCATCTGCGACATCGGTTCCGTCGTCCAACAGTTCGACCGACACCGAGTCCCACACCGACGTGACGCCGGACTTCCATGCGGCCACTTCGCGGGCGCCTGCGCCGTCGTTCGCGGTGACGAGGTCGGATGTAGCCGCCGCCGGCTCGTAGAGCGCAGTGACGTAGTCGCGCACCATTCGCGCCGCGACAACGTTCCACCCGAGCGTCGCCCAGTTGGTGATGATGCGATCGACCCATCCGTGCGGAACACCGGAGTCGTCAGCGGCGTAGAACAGCGGGACGATCTCGTTCTCGATGACGTCGAATGTGGCTGAGGCCTCGCGATGATCACGTCGAGCGGTGTCGTGGTCGCCGTCGAAGGACGGGATGTCGAATCCGTTGTCGCCGGTGGTCATCTCGGCCCACCAGCCGTCGAGAATCGAGCAGTTCAACACACCGTTGAGTGCTGCCTTCTCGCCGCTCGTGCCACAGGCCTCATTGGGCCGCCGCGGCGTGTTCAACCACACATCGCAGCCGTGATACATCGTGCGGGCGATGCCGATGTCGTAGTCGGGGATGAAGACGAACCGGTGCCGGACGTCGGCCTCAGCTGCGAGCTTCGCAATCTGTTGGATCAAGCCCTTGCCCGGATGATCGGCGGGATGCGCCTTGCCGGCAAACACGAACTGCACGGGACGGTCGGCGTCGAGGAGCAGCCGTCGCAGCCGCTCGATTTGCTCGAGGAGGAGGTTGGCCCGCTTGTACGTGGCGAACCGTCGGGCGAAGCCGATGGTCAAGACATCGGGGTCGAGGAGGTCATGGCCGAGCTTGTCGCGCACCATGTCGACCAATTCCTGCCGACCGGTGTTCCGGGTGTTCCAGATCTCGGAGTGGTCGATCTGGCGAACGCGATCCCAGTCGTCGGCGCCCGCCATGTGCCAGTCGTCGCCGATGGCATCCGTGAGGAGCTGATCGGTGCGATCGCTGACCCACGTACGGGCGTGGACGCCGTTGGTGACGTGGCCGATTGGCGTCTCGTTGTTCGGGAGGTCGGGCCACATGCCGCCGAACATCACTCGCGACACTTCGCCGTGCAGCTTGGCCACACCGTTGGCGCGAGCTGCGAGCCGAAGGCCCATGACCGCCATGTTGAACTTGCCGTCTGGCTCGTCGGCGCGTCGACCGAGTGCGAACATCGTGTCGAAGCTCACCCCGCACGCGGTGGCGAAATCGGCGAAGTACGGCTCGAACAGCTGACGCGGGAACCGATCGATACCAGCGGGGACGGGGGTGTGGGTCGTGAACACACCGCCACCGCGCACTGCCTCGATGGCCTCGTCGAAGCTGAGACCACGGTCGGTCCACTCGCGGACACGTTCCAGGCCGAGGAAGCCGGCGTGCCCCTCGTTGGTGTGAAACACCTGCGGGTGAATGTCGAGTGCTCGGAGCGCACGGACACCACCGATGCCCAGCACGATTTCCTGGCGGAGTCGGTGCTGCTCATCGCCGCCGTAGAGCCGGTTGGTGATCGACACGATCTCGGGCGGGTTCTCCGGCAGGTTGGTGTCGAGGAGGTACAGCGCGATACGGCCGACGTCGACACGCCACACCGCGACTTGAGCGGTGACGCCAGCAAGGTCGACCTCGATCCGCACCCCGGTGTTGCGAACTCCGAGCGAGGCTGGATCGATCCGTTCGTTGCGTTCCTCTTGCCAGCCATCGCGGTTGAGCTGCTGGTGGAAGTAGCCCTCGGCGTACAAGAGACCGACGCCGATCAGCGGGCCGCCCAGATCGGACGACGCCTTCAGATGGTCGCCGGCGAGGACACCA
>JAJCXU010000510.1 GCA_029263275.1 Ilumatobacter sp. | reverse complement strand
GTCCACCTCGAAGCCCGCGTGCACGACGCCAACGACCGCCTCGTCGCCACCAGCGCAGGCACGTTCGCGATCCTCGGCGGCTGACAGTCACAGCGGGGCCGGGTACAACTGTGACTCAGTCGCTGGCAACCGAGGTGCATCGTCGATTGTGAGTCGGACATGTCGGCGGCAGGCTGCAGGCATGACCGACGACGCTGCGCCTGAGATCGACATCGAGTCGGAGGCAACCGAGCGCCTCGCACTGCGGTTCGGATTCGACGACGACCAGACGCAGCTGTTCATGTTGCTCACCGGCGCGGCATCGCTGTTCGCCGAGGACGGCGACCCGGCGCTCGGCGACGACGATGCCGAACGAACGGAAGCGCTGACCCTCTTCACCCAGGCGCTGAACGACCCCACCATCGCGCTGGCCGCGTGGGACGCTTGGGCCGAGGAAGGACTCACCGGCGACAAGCTGCAGCCGTTCGTCGACGAGATCGCCTCCCATACCGACGACGACCAGCCCGGCCTCTCTTGGCTCTTGTCACGCCAAGCCGCGCTTCGTCTCGACAGCGACGAGTCCGCCCAGCTGTTGGAGTCGGTTCGCGACAGCGGCCACGCCGCCGTGTTGATCGACCTCGCTGCGCTCCAGGCAGACGGCAGCAATCCCATCGAAACGCGCGACCTACTCCAGGCCGCTGGCGTGAACACCGAGATCGACCTCGATGCCGCGTACGACCCGATCACCAGTGAGCAGGGCCTGGGCACCGAACTCGCTGAAGAGATCGCCCCGTTCGCTGCGCTGCGCCCCAAGCCGCTCGCCGGTCGGAACGACACCTGCCCCTGCGGTTCGGGCAAGAAGTACAAGCACTGCCATCTGGGCAAGGAGTTGCACTCCCTCAACGATCGGGCGGCGTGGCTGTATCTCAAGATGATGCGGTTCATGCAGCTGACCAACCCATTCCTGCCCGACGCCGTCGTCGCGGAGATGACCAGCAGCCTGGAGACGCCGGACCTGGCCGAGATGCTCGAGTCGTCGTACATCCCGACCGACATCGCGCTCCACGAAGGCGACGTCGCCAGCCGCTTCCTGATGGCGAAGAGCGCACTGCTCCCCGCCGATGAGGTCGAACTCACCGAGCGTTGGATCGCCGCACCGCGCAGCGTGTTCCGCGTCAAGAAGTCAACGCACGCAGAACTCGACCTGGTCGAGGTGCGCAGCCGCGACCGCGTCACCATCGTCGGCACCGTGCCCGAGCAACCGCTCGAAGTCGGCACGCTGATCTGTGGCCGCCCGTTGCCGGTCGGTCAGACACATCGGTCGTACGGCGGGTTCCTGCCCGTCGACGAGACGATGATCGATGGCGTGCTCGAAGCGTGCGCCAGTCGCAACCTCGCGACGGTGGCGATCTCGCTCTCCCAGATCTTCGACGCCGCTGAAATGGCCGACGCGCTGGTCGCCGAGGCAGGCTTCGATCAGCTCGACGACGAGAGCTGAGCGCAGCGCAGACGGCTTCGTCAGCCGATCTGGCCGCAGCTGTCGCTCAGCAGCTCGGTGGTGCTGTCCGCACCGGATTCGGCGATCGCCGTGATCTGATGCGGGTTCTCGAGCACTTCGAGTTCGGCCTCGTAGATGCTCGGTTCTGACAGCGATTCGGTCAGCGCGTAGTCCGTCACCGACGCGTTTCGCACAGAACGGACGGTCACTGTCGGGTCGACGCTGCCGCCGGTGACGAGCAGCCGAACACGGATCATGTCGGTGCACTCGAATTCGAGGACGGCCACGTTCACCGGAAGGATGACCGGCGGTGGTGCCGGCTCAGCAACCGTGGTTGTCGGCGCCGGGGCGGTTGTTGGCGGCGTTGCTTGCGTGGTCGGTGGCACGGTCGGAGTGGTGCTGGTCGGGTTTGGCTGTGTCGTCGGGGTCGGCTCTGCGACAGCGACCGGAATGGTCGTTTCTGGTTCCGATTCGGGGCGGGCCAACACCGTCGCGGGCGTCTCATCGAGCGTCGTCGGAACTGCGACCGCCAACTCCGCCGCAGAGGTGCTGTCGGTCGTCGCGATCTGCGTCGGGGTGTCGGGAGTCGAACGGAAGGCGGCATACAGGCCGAATCCCGCGACCACCGCAACCATGCCTGCCGCCGCTGCGAATCGGGCACGCCGAACGCCTTGATCGGGAGACCGCAAGGCGGCCGACGAAGCAATTGGCGACCCGGCCGATGACGCGGCCGATGATGCGGGTGGCGGCGCCGTCGGAGCGATGGACGAACCTTCCGGGAATCCATCCGTTCGCCATGACTGAATCTCGGCATCGAGAGGAAGATTCGCCGACCCCCACGAGGTGAGGACGGTGTCGCGAAGTGCGGCCGGGGCGAGGGCGGCGGGCATAGCAGCGAACAAGGCAGCAGGGCTCCCGATTCGGCGGCGGCCGTCTTGGCAGGCGTCGCAGCTTTCGATGTGGCGAGTCGCCCGCTTGCGAATCAGCGGCGTCAGTGCGCCCGCCATCATCGTGTCGAGATCGGCGCACGCCCCGCGAGCGAAACGGTGGAGAAGCAGTGCGCCAACGGCATGTTCGAGGCGCTCTCGGACACGGAACAGTGCCACGTTCGCCGCGTTCGGCTTGACCCCGAGCGCGGCCGCAAGGTCTTCGCCGTCGAGGCCCTCCCGCAGGTGCAGCGAGAGAATGTCGCGGTCCTTCTCGTCGAGGCCCGCCGCAGCGCTCCACACGAGCTGCTGGGCGTCGAGACCATTGTCAGGTTGGGGGAAGTCAGTGATCATGTCGATCTCGCTGTCCACCCCGACTCGCTGCCGCTGCTTGATCACACGCAATGCATGGTTCCGAGCGATTGCGTACAACCACGGCCGCAACCGCTCCGGATCACGAAGCTGACCGAGCCGCTGTGATGCCGTGACGAACGTGTCTTGCACGATGTCGCCGGCGTCGGCGTGGCTTCGGCACACCGACCAGGCGTAGTTGTTCAGCCGGTCGGCGTAGCGGTCGTAGATCCCTGCGATGCCGGACTGTTCGCCGCGAAGTGCAGCGGCGACGAGTTCGGAATCTGCGAGTTGCATGGTGGAGTCGAGGAAACGGAGCGCTGGTCAGCGCGTCGCTTCCATCACGGTACGGCCAGCGGCGTTCTCGGCCACCACGTAGTACGTGTGGTCATCCGGGCACGAGACCGGAAGCTGGAGGCTGCCGGTGGCGGGAAGGTCGACCTCGAACGGGCCGTTGACGTTGTCGATGGCGACGTAGATCGAGTCGGCACCCGAGATTGCCCAGGTCAGGGTGACCATGCGCTGGACGGTCGGGACCGACACGTCAGGGGCAGCACATTCAGACACGTTCGATGCGGTGAAGTCGTCGAAGACCGGGGTCGGGGCGTCGGTGGACGGCGGGTCAGTCGCGGGCGGATCAGTCGGAGGTGGATTGGTTGCGGGCGGGTCGGTCGCTGGCGGATCGGTCGCCGGCGGGCTGGTTGCAGGTGGCGTCGTGGTCGGCGTGGTGGTTGCCGGCGGCGTCGTTGCGGTGGGCTCGGTCGGCACGGGTGCGGCCGTCTCCGGTGCGGAGACGTCTGATGCAACGGGTGCTGAGTCAGCCACCGGGCTGGCCGTCTCGTCGGCGGAACAGGCAGCGAAGAACATCGAGCCGAGCGCAATTGCCGCAATGGTGAGGCGAGCTCGGCCGCCTGCGGCATCGGCGATCGTGTTGGTGGTGTTCGTGCGATTCTTCATGGCGTTCTCCTTGGTTGGTGTCACGACGAGTTGACGTCGTCACCAGGTAGGAGGCCCGGAGCACCGTCTGGCTTACAGAAACCTCGAAGATTCTTTCAGGTTCCGTAGCGCAAGGTTCCGTCTGGCAGCTTTGCTTCCAGGGCTGCCAACACCTCACCCTCGTTGGCCTGACGGCCGGTCTCGTGCTTGGAGTAGATCGTGTCGCTCTCTCCGTCGTGCTCGACGACCACGTCGAACACACCGCCCCCGCCGGGAACGAGGCTGATCTCGCTCACCATGTGTTGGTAGTTGGCCATGATCTCATCGGTCACGCGCACGGCGTGAGGCCAATAGTTTCAAGCAAGGCAATACGTGATGCTGATCTTCATGCAGAAAGTGTAGAACGGCAGCGACGACTGAGCCTCCCCAGCGCCGATGGTGCGCTTCTACCAGTATTCCTCGTAGTGGATGTTGCCGGGAACGTTGCGGCGATCGAGGGTGAAGCCCTGGTTGGTGAGCAGTTCGACCACACCCGTGGTTTCCGGGAACCTCTCCACGCCGTCGACTTCTTCGGGCAGACCGATCATCGCCGGATTGCCACACAGGAAGATGTGGCTCGTCTCCGGTGACAGCGTGACGCCGAGCTTCTCGGAGAAGTCGTTGTCGCGCAGCAGGTCCTGCAAATAACGCTTCGGGATGCCCTCTTCGCGCGTGGGCATCGGCACGTAGTGATAGTTCGGGTAGCGCGATTCGAGTTCGTGATGCTTGTCGGCATACCCGAGGTCAGCGTTCTGGCGCACGGTGACCGCCGAGATGATCGGGCCGGTGTGGCCCTTGCGCAGGAGGTCGATGACCATGCCGTTGTGCGGCGCCTCACCCGTCCCGGTCGAGAAGAACACGATCTCGGCCTTCGGGTCTCGGACAGCGTTGAGCGTGTATCGACCGGCAACCTTCGGACCGAGGTAGATGCGATCGCCGATCTTCTTCAACGCGAGACGCGGCGTGAGCGCCGGTGTGTTGTCGGGCGTCGGCGGCACGAGGACGATGTAGAACTCGAGCTCGTCGAGACCGTTCTCGTCGGTCAGATAGCCGTACTCGTCGAAGATGCGTGACGAGATCGAATATGAGCGGCGGATCAGCTTGTCCCAGCGCTTC
>JAJCXU010000509.1 GCA_029263275.1 Ilumatobacter sp. | reverse complement strand
CGGCGCGCAGTCTGCCGACGAGGGCGATCGCAACGAGCGCACCCAGACACGTGAGCGTTCGGACGAGGTTCAATGTGTTCCAGGAGTCCTCGAAGTCAGCTCGGGCCGCCGCCAGCACCTCGGGGGTGCGTCCGGTCACCGCGCCCAGTTCGTTGTTGAGCGGCACGCTGCCAGCTGCCGTGATGGCGAAGGTCGCCGCGTAGAGCACCAGGGCGGTGGCGGTGAGCGCTCGGCTCAACCGACCGCTGCTCCAGTGCACGGCCAGCGTCGCGCACAGCAGGGGGATCGAACCGAAGAAGACGACGCCGAACCATCCATTGCGAATCGTCGCGTTGATCGCCTGAAAGCTCTCGATGTAGGACCGGTCGTCGACGATCGCCAGACCCCTGATGACCGAAATCTGGTACGTGAAGAAGAACCCGGCGGCCAAACCCATCGAGACGGTGGAGGCAATCACCGACCCGCGCTGGAGCGCACCGAACCAGGCCGGTGAGGAGGTGGTCTGATCAATCGAGGATGTGGCCGGTGGAGTGATGAGCGTGGTCATGTTGGTTCCTTTGTGAATTAAACGTACCGAATCGTACGGTTCATAGTTATACGTACCAGTGAGTACACTTGTCAAGATGTCGAGTCAGAAGAACGCGCCGCGGCGAGGTCGCCTGCCTGCTGCCGAGCGGGAAGAACGGCGTAACGCGGTGCTCGATGCCACCGAGGCGGCGCTGCTCGACGAGGGGTACGACAACGTCACGATGCTGGCCATCGCACGGCGCGCCGGCGCCTCGAAGGAGACGCTGTATTCCTGGTTCGGCAATCGCGACGGACTGTTCGCCGCACTGATCGAGCGCAGCGCCGATGAATCCGGTGCGGCAGTCGACGCGGCACTCGGAACCGGTGCTCCGACACATGACACGCTGACCGGGTTCGCTGCCGGGCTGCTCACGCTGCTCTGCAGCCCGTCGTCGATTGCGTTGAACCGAGCCGCAATGCAGTCACCCGAACTGTCAGCCCGGCTGCTGGCATCGGGCCGACATCGAGTCGGTCCACTCGTGGAGCGCTACCTCGCCGCTCGGCACGACGCCGGTGAGATCAACGCACCCGACCCAGCCGTCGCATTCGAGCTGCTCTATGGGCTCATCATTCGAGACGTGCAGATTCGCGTCCTCCTCGGAGAGTCGCCACCGAGTTCCCGCTCGATCAAGCGGCAAGCCGCCACGGCCGTGGAACAGTTCCTCACACTCGTCGCGGTCGACTGACAGCGGAAGCAAAGGGGCCCGCGATGGTGGGGTTGTCCCCACCATCGACACACCGGTCGACACGATCGATGTCGTCACCGAATTCCGTCATCGTGGAACACATGAACGACACACTCCCCCGCCCCGACACCGCCACCTACGTGCCCCCGAGAACCGACGCGAACGCCAACGCGACGAACGGAACCAGCAGCACGAACACCGATCAACGCCTGGTGCGCCCTCGCGACGGGCGCCGCCTCGGTGGCGTGTGCGCCGGACTCGCCGACAAGTACGGCTGGAGCCGGACGACCGTGCGCGCACTCGCCGTCGTCAGCATCCTGCTTCCCGGCCCACAGGTGATTGCCTACCTCGTTGCCTGGTTCGTGATCCCCGACGAGGCCGACGGTCAACCGATCGTGGACTTCAACGTCGACAAGGCCGCCGACGACGTCGCCGCGGTGGTCCGGCGCTGAAGCGCGGTCGGCTCCCCGCTACTCGGCTTGCTGGCTTCCAAAGATCGTGGGCGGGCCCTGCTTGCGCCAGTCGGGCGCACCGCGCATCGGACGACCATCGACGGTGACCTCCTGACTCGGAGCACCTCCAACGATCCGCCCGCTGTTCGCGCCATCGACACCGTTCGCACCGATCCCGAGCACCGGATAGCTGTCGAGCGCCGAATAGGTCTGCAACAGCAACGGCCGCGGCCGGTCGGAGAGGTTGGGCATGGAGCCGTGCACCATCGCGCAGTTGTGGACCGTGACCGAACCCGCTGGCCCCTGCAGCCACACCATCTCGTCGATCGGCAGCGCGGCGATGTCCGCGTCGTTCATCGCTCCGCCCCACGATCCGTCCGCGTTGTAGAGGTCGTAGAGCGTTCCGAGGTGGCTGCCAGGGAGCACGCCCATCGGCCCCATCTCATCGTCGACGTCGTCGAGGTACACACCGATCGTCAGCGGCGAGAAGTCGGTGTGCGGCCAGAACTGAATGTCCTGGTGCCACTTCACCTCCTCGCCGCCACCTGACCACTTGTAGTTGAGCTTGCTGTGATGGAACCGAACCGGCCCGCCGAGCAACGCCATCGCGAGTTGTGCAACGGGGCCCTCGAACGCGAGCCGATGAAAGGTCTCGTGCAGATCGACTGGCGACACCAGCCGTCGGAGTCGAGGGTTCGTCGCCGAGTGTCCGGGCTCGAGATCGAACCGACGACTCGATCCGGTCAACGATCGACTCTCGTCGACGAACTGATCCGATGCGGCCCGCAGCTCTGTCATCCACTCGGCATCGAGAAAGGATTCGAGCTGCAGATAGCCATGGCTCGCGTAGAACTCGTGCTGTGCTGCGGTGACGACGTCGTGACCCACGACGCGAGCGTAGAACTATCGCGTGTCGTGGCGGAAGGTGATCGACATGCGCGGCCCGATCCCACGGCGGATCTTCGGAACGCAGTGCTCCCAGTCGTGCTGGCATGCGCCACCCATGACGAACAGGTCGCCGTGCCCGAGGTCCCAACTGCGCGACGCCCCGCGGCCGCCCTTGTCGCGGCGTTGGCGCAGCTTCAGCGGTCGTGGTTGCCCGACGCTGAGGATGGCGACGACCGGGTCGGTGACGAACTTGCGATGGCGATCGCCGTGCCATGCCACCGAGTCGTTGCCGTCGCGGTAGAGGTTGAAGCCAATGGAGTCGAACGGCCGATGAAAGCGCGCGGTGAGCAGCTGACGAACATCGTCGAGGAGCGGCGTCGGCCCGCCAGCCGGATAGTCGTCCGCATGCCACCCGGCAGTGAGCCGCGGCTCGGTGACCAATGAGTCGTACATCGGGATATCCGTGCGCTGGCGAAGTTCGAGCTGGTCGAGCAATTCGTCGAAAACGGCATCGGCGCCGTTGAGCCAGCCCGGCGTGAAGTCGATCCACGATCGATCGTCGAGTTCGACCCGCTGCGCCTCGAGGAAGTCGGCGTCGACATCTGGGTCGCACACCCCAAAGAGTGAGCCCTGTAAGAACATGTGTTCGATTCTCGCGAACGATCGAGTCGAACGCAAGGCATCTCGCAAGCTTTCGTGTGAGCGCATGGTCCGTCGGACGGACCATGGCCTCACACGAAGCGGGTCAGTGCGGTCGACGGACCGATCAGACCGGCAGGAGTGTCGCGGGCGACCAGCGCTCGTTGGCCGCGTCGAACCGGCTACAGACGACGTCGCCGGGCATCGGACGATCGAGATGGAATCCTTGGAGCAGGTCGCAGCCGTGCAGTTGCGCCAAGGCCAGCTCGGCACTCGTTTCAACGCCCTCGGCCACGACGCTCAGGCCGAGATTGTGCGCCAACGACACGATGCCGGCGAACAGTTGCGCACGCTTGTCGTCGTTCGCTGCATGGGCGAGGAACATCCGGTCGATCTTGACCTGATGGACGGGGAGGTCGTGCAGGTAGCTGAGCGACGAGTATCCCGTGCCGAAGTCGTCGATGGACAGGCAGACACCGAGGTCGGCCAGCTCGTTCAACAGGTGCCGGTGTTGGGCGTGTTCGTGCTGGATGAGGATGCTCTCGGTCAGTTCGAGGCACAACTCCGTCGGCGCGATGGCATGTCGCTCCATCGACGCACGAAGCAGGTCGACGAAATCGGATTGCCACAGCTGCATCGTCGATACGTTCACCGCGACAACCGGCGTCGGGAAGCCGAGCCGGCGCCAGCTCGCGATCTGCGCGCACGCCTGCTCGATCACGTAGTTGCCGAGCTCGTTGATCAGTCCTGCGTTCTCAGCAACGCGAACGAACTCGAGCGGAGGGATCTCGCCTTCGACTTCGTGAGTCCAGCGGGCGAGTGCTTCGACGCAACGGATCCGACCGTCGTGAGCGTCGAAGATCGGCTGGTAGTCGAGGCGCACGACGTTCTCTTCGAGGGCTCGGCGGAGTTCCGTGGCGAGATGCATCCGCCGTTGGATGGGTGACGACAGGTCGGATTGGTAGATCTGCGAGTGCCCACGGCCATCCCGCTTCACCGCGTAGAGCGCGAGGTCTGCGTGGCTCATCGCGACTTCAGAGGTCATACCGTGTTCCGGAATCAGGGCGATGCCGATGCTGGCCGTCATGCTGGTGTCACCGGCTTGCGTCTGGCGGACGCCCGAGACATTCAGCGAGGCACGATTCGCTGCCTGCTGCACCGATGCCACATCGTCGACGCCGGCTGATGTGAGAAGAGCGAATTCGTCACCGCCGAGACGAGCAAGGAATTCACCGGGCCGCAACTCTGAACGCAGCGAGGCCGTGATCGACATGAGAAGCTCGTCGCCTGCCTGGTGGCCGAGGCCGTCATTCACTTCCTTGAATCCGTCGAGGTCGATGATCAGGAGAGCGAACCCGTGCATCGCGGGATCTTCACCTTCGCCCAGCTCGCCAAATCGTCGGTCGAGTTCGCGCATGAATGCGGCACGATTGGGAATGCCGGTGAGGGGGTCGGTGTAGGCCCGATGCGCCAAGTCGCGTTGGAGGTCGATCACTTTGACGAGGCCCTTGGCGAGGTAGCCGATTTCGTCGCGCCGATCGGCGAGCTGAATCGAGTCCGGACCGTCGGCCGATCCGACGTCGTGGGCCACCTTGATCAGTCGGTTCATCGGTCGGAACGCCAGGAACATCGCGATGCCGCCAGCCACGGCCATTGCACCGAGCAACACCAGCACTGCGGCAATGACACGGTTCGCGACGCGAGCATTGATTCTGTTCAGGTCATCCGCCCACCCGACATCGACGGCGAGGAGGCCGACAAGCGAGGCGTCTGCATCGATGATGGGGGTCAGGTACGCATAGCGCATCCGTCCCGCCACCGGGACTTCTCCGATGTAGGGGGTCTTGTTGGTCAGACTCTCGTACGCAGGGTGCCCTTCGACGATCAGACCGGGTTCGACGGTTGAGCCACCGATTCGATCGCCCGCCTCATCCTTGAAG
>JAJCXU010000508.1 GCA_029263275.1 Ilumatobacter sp. | reverse complement strand
CTTCGAAGGCGCCGAGCGCGCTGCGAGCGAGCTCGGCCTCACCGCCGAGGTGCTCGAGTCCGCATCCGATGCTGACTACGAGACCAACATCCAGAGCTTCATCGAGAAGGACTGCTCGCTCATCGTCACCGTTGGCTTCCTGCTCGGCGACGCCACGGCGTCGTCCGCTGCGGCCAACCCTGACCAGCAATTCGCGATCATCGACTTCGGCTACGAAGAGGCGATCCCGAACGTGTTGACGCTCAACTTCGCCACCGCTGAGCCGTCGTTCCTCGCCGGCTACCTCGCTGCTGGCATGACCGAGACCGGCACCGTCGCCACATACGGCGGCATCAACATCCCGCCGGTCACCGTGTTCATGGACGGCTTCGCCAACGGCGTGTCGTACTACAACGAGCAGAAGGGCACCGAAGTTGCGGTGCTCGGCTGGGACGTCGAAGCACAAGACGGCTCATTCGCCGGCAACTTCGAAAACCTCGACGATGGCAAGGCACTCGCCTCGAGCTTCGCTGACGAGGGCGCTGACATCATCTTCCCGGTTGCGGGTCCCGTGGGTCTCGGCTCATCGGCCTACGCCTCTGAGAACGATGGCATCCGCATCATCGGCGTCGACAACGACCTCTTCCTGGCCAACCCCAACGAAGGTTCTGTCTATCTGACCTCCGTGCTCAAGAAGATCGACGAAGCCGTGTTCGCCGCAGCCGAGCAGGTTGTCGTCAACGGAGAGAATGGCGGCTCATACGTCGGCACGCTCGAGAACAACGGTGTCGGCCTGGCGCCGTACCACGATCAGGACGGCGACGTTCCGCAGGAACTGAAGGACGAGATCGAGGCGCTCGCCGCCGAGATCATCGCTGGCAACGTTTCGGTCGGCTGATCACCTGAACATCTGAACATCAGCTCTCCGAGCTGAACAATCGAAGAACGGGGAGTCCTTCGGGGCTCCCCGTTCTTCGTTTTCCAGCGGGCTCTGAATCACGGCTAACGTCATGCCCGATGGAGTTGGAACTGCGAGGCATCACGAAACGGTTCCCGGGCGTCGTGGCGAACGACGACGTCAACCTCACGATTCGGTCCGGCGAGGTGCTGGCCCTCGTTGGTGAGAACGGCGCCGGCAAGTCGACGCTGATGAACATCATGTACGGGCTGTACCACTCCGACGAGGGCCAGATCTTCGTCGACGGCGAGCCGGTCACGTTCGAGTCATCAGGCGACGCGATTGCCGCGGGCATCGGCATGGTCCACCAGCACTTCATGCTCGTGCCGGTGTTCACCGTGGCCGAGAACGTCGTGCTCGGTGTCGAACCGACGACCGGCCCGTTCGGCAAGCTCGACACCGCCAAGGCAAATGCACAGGTTGAAGAGATCTCCGGCAAGTACGGGCTCAACCTCGACCCCGAGGCACTCATCGACGCGCTCCCGGTCGGCATCCAGCAGCGGGTCGAGATCTTGAAGGTGTTGTTCCGCGATGCCGAAATCGTCGTGTTCGACGAGCCAACCGCTGTTCTCACTCCGCAGGAGATCGAAGAGTTCTTCAACATCGTCGAATCGCTGAAGGCGTCGGGCCGCGGCATCGTCTTCATCACACACAAGCTCACCGAGGCGCTGCGAGTTGCCGACCGCATCAGCGTGCTGCGCCGCGGCAAGACGGTGGGCGAGGCAGACCCGGGCGAGATCGACGAAGTGGGCCTCGCGGAGATGATGGTCGGTCGCCCTGTTCAACTGCTCGTCGACAAGGCACCGGCCCAGCCCGGCGAGGCGGTGCTCTCCATCGACCAGATGCACGTGGTCGATCCAACCGGGCGCACGCTCGTCGATCACGTCAGCTTCGACGTCCACGCTGGCGAGATCGTCGGCGTCGCCGGCGTCCAAGGCAACGGGCAGACCGAGCTCGTCGAGGCGCTCACCGGCTTGCGCGACGTCATCACCGGCTCAATCCATCTCGACGGCGTCGACATCACGCACGCAACGCCGCGCGAGGTCCACAGCGCCGGCGTCGCCCACATCCCCGAAGACCGCCAACGTGCTGGCTTGGTCGGCGACTTCACCGTGGCCGAGAACATGGTGCTGACCCGCTACCACGACGACGAGTTCAGCCACGGCATCACGATGGACTGGCCGAAGGCGCGATCCGTCGCCGCCGATCTGGTCGAGCAGTACGACGTGCGCACTCCATCGATTCAAACGCAAGCCGGAACGCTCTCGGGCGGCAACCAGCAGAAGGTCATCGTGGCACGCGAACTGAGCCGTGATCTTCGGCTCGTCGTCGCCTCGCAACCGACGCGCGGCGTCGACGTCGGTTCAATCGAGTACATCCACGCCCAGGTCGTGAAGGCCCGCGACGAAGGCGCCGCCGTGTTGGTCGTGTCCACCGAACTCGATGAGGTCATGGCCCTCGCCGACCGGATCATCGTCATGTTCCGCGGCCGCATCGTTGCCAACGTGCGTCGCGAGGACACCGAGCACAACGACATCGGCCTCTACATGGCCGGCGCGAAAACAGAGTCAGCGGAGACCGAGACGGAGACCATGGCATGACCGACACTGCGACTGCCCCATCGAACGGATCCGACCGGCACGAGCCCGCCGGACTGTTCCAGCGGATCTGGGCGCGCATCGACACGACGAACGCCGTTGTGCTCCCCCTCCTCGCGTTCGTCAGCGCACTGGTCATCGGCGTCTTCGTCATTGCGCTCTCCGATATCGACAAGATGCGCGAAGGCGACTACGGCGGCATCCTCACCACGATCAAGGACGCCTACCTGGCCCTCCCGCAGGGCGCGTTCAACGGCTGGCGACCGATCAACGAAACCATCGTCGCCACCACCCCACTCCTGCTTGCGGGCCTCGCGGTTGCCATCACGTTCCGGGCAGGCTTGTTCAACATCGGCGGCACCGGCCAGATGCTGATGGGCGGCGTCGGCGCCGTCTACGTCGGCTTCTCGATGGACGGCCCCGGCTTCATTCAGGTTCCGCTCGGTGTCCTCGCCGGCATGGTGATGGGCATGGCCTGGGGCGTCATCCCCGGCCTGTTGAAGGCCCGATCCGGGGTTCACGAGGTGATCGCGACGATCATGCTCAACCTGATCGCAGGGTCGCTCGTGCTGTGGCTGCTCAAGACCGACACGTTCGGTCGCGAAGGCCGCAACGACCCGATCTCCAAGCTCGTCACGTCTGAGGGCCGGCTCCCCCGACTGTTCGGGTTCCTCGATCGTCCCGAACTCCGAGCGCACGTCGGATTCCTCATCGCCATCGCGGCCGCAGTCTTCTTCTGGTGGCTGCTCGAACGCACCACGCTCGGCTTCGAGATCCGAGCGCAGGGTTCGAACTCGTCCGCCGCCCGCTACGCCGGCATGAAACCGGGCACCCTGATGGTGCTGTCGTTCGTGATCGCCGGTGGCTTCGCCGGCCTCGCCGGGGCGAGCGAGGTGCTCGGCACTCAGGGCCGAGCCACCCAGGGCTTTGCCGGCAGCATCGGCTTCGACGCCATCGCCGTGGCACTGCTTGGTAGATCCACCCCAACGGGCACCGTGTTCGCTGCATTCTTGTTCGGCGCTCTCCAGGCGGGCGGCCAGAAGATGCAGGTCGACACCG
>JAJCXU010000507.1 GCA_029263275.1 Ilumatobacter sp. | reverse complement strand
TTCGGCCCCAACCAGGGCAGCAACACCGCCGCCGTCGAACGCCGCCGCGTCGTTGCCGACCGAATGGTCGGTGTCCCAGGCGATGAGGAGATCCGTACCGACGACAACGGATTTCCTGTGAACCGCGGATTCACCGACGTCTCCCAGGACGAGCCGGTCATCGAAGCCGAACCCGGCTACGAGGACCAGGTCAGCGCCTTCAGCCTCTACGCCTATCTGTCCCGCTCGGACGTCACATGGAATCCGTCGGTGGTGTCAGCGTGCAAGGAAAGCCTGTACTGCCCCACGACCGAAGAATTCATCTTGCCGGTCATCCACGGCAACGACCGCGTCGAGTGGTTCGTGCAGATCTCCGACGAGATCCAATGGGACGTCGAAGACCGTGACACCGGCGCCAAGCGAGCCCGCGTGATCATGAAGGCCGGCGACGTCGCGGCGATGCCCGCCGATATCCGACACCAAGGATACTCACCCAAGCGATCGATGCTGATCGTCTGGGAGAACGGCTCAGACCGCATCCCCGAGATGATCGCCAAGGGCGAAGCCCCCGTTCACCCCGTCGAGTTCTGATCAGCCGTGGCCTTCCAGAACAAGCTCTTCATCGGCGGCGAGTTCGTCGACGCCGATGCCGGCACAACGATCGATGTCCACAATCCTCACGACGGCACACTCCTCACCAAAATCGCCGAAGCACGTGAGGCCGACGTCGATCGCGCCGTCAAGGCAGCGCAAGCCGCCTTCCCTGCTTGGTCGAACATGGCCGCAATGGATCGCGGCCGCTTGCTGCTGAAACTGGCCGACGCCATCGAAGACCATGCCGATGAATTCGCCCGACTCGAAGCCCTCGACACCGGACACCCGCTCAAAGACACCACGTTGCTGGACGTGCCACGCACCGCCGTGACATTCCGCTACTTCGGGGGGATGGCCGACAAGGCCCAAGGCACCGTCCCGCCCGTCGAGCAAGGGTTCCTCAACTACGTCACCAGGGAACCGGTCGGTGTGGTCGGCCAGATCGTCCCATGGAACTTTCCGATCATGTTCACCTCCTGGAAGCTCGGACCGGCACTCGCTGCAGGCAATACCGTCGTGATGAAGCCGAGTGAACTGGTCCCGCTGTCGACGCTGCGACTGTGTGAATTGATCAACGACGTTGGCTTCCCACCAGGCGTGGTCAACGTGGTCACCGGCTACGGACACACCGCCGGCGCACGGATTGCCGAGCATCCCGACATCGCCAAGGTCTCCTTCACCGGCTCGACCGCCGTCGGCAAGGGCATCGTCGAGGCGTCTGCAGGCAACCTCAAGCGAGTGCAGCTCGAGCTCGGCGGCAAAGGCGCCAACGTCGTGTTCGACGACGCGGACCTCACCGCAGCGGTCAATGGTTCGGCCTTCGCGATCTTCCACAACCAAGGTCAGGCATGCATTGCAGGATCGCGTCTGCTGCTGCACGAAGCCATCGCCGAGGAGTTCACCGAGCGATTCGTCGCACTTGCCAAGAGCATCAAGCTGGGCGACCCGCTCGCACCCGGAACCGAGATGGGCCCGCTGACATCGCCGACCCACCGCGACCGCGTGTTGTCGTACGTGAAGATCGCCATCGACGAAGGCGGCGAAGTCCTGTGTGGCGGCAAAGCACCCGATGATCCGACCCTGGCGGACGGCTGCTACGTCGAACCCACCGTCGTCCGTGCTGCCCTCCGCGATCGAGTGTGCCAGGAAGAGGTGTTCGGACCGTTCGTGACGATCACGACGTTCTCTGACGAAGCCGAGGCCATGGAGCTCATCAACGGCACCGACTACGGGCTCGGAGGAGGTCTTTGGACCACCGATCTGCAGCGGGCCCATCGAGTGGCGGCCGGCTTCCGATCAGGCATGGTCTGGATCAACTGTTACAAGCGAGTCAACCCCGGGTCGCCGTTCGGTGGCGTTGGACAGTCCGGCTACGGACGCGAGATGGGCTTCGAGGCCATGCATGACTACACCGAGGCCAAGTCGGTCTGGATCAACGTCGATGCGCAGCTTCCCGCCTGGTACCCGAGGACCTGAGTGGCCGCCATGCAGTTCTCCCTGTTGGCTGACGCCGTCGCCACCCATGTCCACGACGGTGACACGGTCGCGCTCGAAGGCTTCACCCACCTGATTCCGTTTGCGGCGGGCCACGAGATCATTCGGCAGGGACGACGCGACCTCACATTGGTCCGAATGACCCCTGATGTCATCTACGACCAGATGATCGGAGCCGGGTGCGCTCGCAAGCTCATTTTCTCGTGGGGAGGCAACCCGGGAGTTGGATCGCTGCATCGATTCCGCGACGCAGTCCAGCACGATTGGCCCCGGCCACTCGACATCGAGGAGCACAGCCACGCCGGGATGGCCGCCCGCTGGCAGGCCGGTGCATCCGGCCTCCCGTTCGCAACGCTGCGCGGGTACGTCGGCACCAGCCTGCCCAACCACACCGACACGATTGCAAGCGTCACCTGCCCCTTCACCGGAGAGGTGCTGACTGCGGTCCCCGCACTCAATCCTGATGTCGGGATCATTCACGCTCAACAAGCGGACCGCGACGGCAACGTCATGTTGTGGGGTATCTCCGGCGTGCAGAAGGAGTGCGTGCTCGCCAGCACGCGGTCGATCGTGACTGTCGAAGAGATCGTCGACAGCTTCGAACCGAGACAGAACGGCGTGGTCCTGCCCGCATGGGTGATCGACGCGGTCTGCCACGTGCCCGGTGGGGCTCATCCGTCGTACGCCGCCGGCTACAGCGAACGCGACAACGAGTGGTACGCGGACTGGGACACGACCGGCCGCGACCGGAACCAGTTCGAGCAGTGGGTCGATGAACTCGGCGCGACCGCTTCGGCAGGAGGCGGCTCATGACGGTCAGCGACATGTCCTCGACAGCGACGCAACCGGTGGACGCCGACGACATGATGACGATCGCCGCTGCTCGTGCGCTCGAGCCCGGCACGGTGTGTTTCGTTGGGATCGGGCTCCCGAGCACCGCAGCAAATCTGGCCCGCCGCCTGCACGCCCCCGACTGCGTTCTCATCTACGAGTCGGGTTGCATCGGTGCGAAGCCGACGCGCCTGCCATCGTCGATCGGCGACGGCGTGCTTGCGGAGCACGCGGACTCCGTGATCGGCGTGCCCGAGATCTTCTCGTACTGGTTGCAGGCCGGGCGGATAGATGTCGGGTTCCTCGGCGCCGCCCAGATCGATCGCTTCGCGAACCTGAACACGACAGTGATCGGGCCGTACGACGACCCGAAGGTGCGGCTACCAGGCGCCGGCGGCGCCCCCGAGATCGCGGCGAGCTGCAACCGGGTGGTTGTCACGTTGCGCCACTCCACGCGGGCGTTCGTCGAACGACTCGACTTCATCACATCATTCGGCTTCGGTGACGGCGGCGACCATCGAGAACGCCTGGCGCTGCGTGGTGATGGGCCGGCCGAAGTCATCACCGATCTCGGCATCCTG